>NZ_JAPQLG010000142.1:0-6028 GCF_028982005.1 Wolbachia endosymbiont of Drosophila bocki
AGATATACCTCTTTCTTAACTATGCTTATTTTACCTCATATTTTCGAGATCCTTAACAGGTTCTAAGATTCATGCCCATGCTTTCTGCTAATTGTTTTGCTAGCTCGGTTTTACCAACACCGGTTGGCCCTGCAAAAAGATAATTTGCTAAAGGCTTATTGTAATTTCTCAACCCAGATTTAGCAATTTTAATAGAATTAACAAGAGATTCTATTGCCTGCTCTTGGCCAAAAATCACCTTCTCTAGATTAGCTTTTAAAGACTTTACTTTCTGCAAATCATCAGATTCAGATCCGCAAGGCACATTTATAATTCTAGTAATGGTATTCTTAATATCTCTACTATTTACAATTTTACCCCTGTTTCTTAGCAATTTACAATATGCCCCTGCCTCACCAATAACATCAACCGCTTTATCAGGTAATATTCGCCCAGTAATATACTTATGCGAAAGTTCAGCCGCAGACCTAATGGCATTCTTTGTATAATATACTCCATGATACCCTTCATAGTAGTGCTTTATACCATCTAGTATCTTTATCGTTTCATTAACAGAAGATTCTTTAACATTAATTTTTTGAAACCTTCTCGCTAGTGCTTTATCTTTTTCAAAACTAGCGCTGTATTCTCTATATGTGGTGCACCTATACAACGCAGTGTACCTCTTGCAAGCGCAGGTTTGAGTAGGTTACCTGCATCAAGAAGGCTACCACTTGTAGAACCTGCTCCAATGATAGTGTGTATTTCGTCAATGAAAAGGATAGCACCTGGTTTTACCTCAATCGCTTTTATTATAGATTTTATTCTCTCTTCAAAATCACCTCTGTAGCGTGTCCCTGCAAGGAGTGATCCTAAATCCAAAGCATAAATTATACTGGACCTGAGTGCACTCGGAACACTGCCTTCAATGATCTTCAATACCAAACCCTCAACTATTGTTGTTTTGCCAACACCTGGGTCTCCAACATATAAAGGGTTGTTTTTTCTACGCCTCAATAATATTTCTATAGTGCGATTTAATTCATAATCACGACCAATAACATAATCTATTTTTTTGCTTCTTGCATAGTCATTTAAATTTTTACAATAACTTTGTAGAATTTCCTCATCTTTTAGTAGCTCACCTTTATTTACTGTAGTAGGAGCGTCATTATTTTTATCAAGTTTTACTTTATGATTGGTGGTGTATTCATCTATATCGTTAGAGTATTTCATATTAGATATATGGTAAATCAAATTGGAATCTTTCGCACTTTGTTTCTGTAATAGATCTTCAACGTATAAATCTTGCCCAGACAAAATCTCTACTAGAACACTTGCTCCATTTATTTCTTTTTTCCCCAAGCTATGAGCCCGTATTATTGCTCTGTGTATTATGCATTGAAACATTGAGCTAGGTTTAACTCCACTGATAATCAATACAGAACTGCTTTGTAAAAACCCTTTTATATTATTATTATAATCATTAGCCTTAATATTGCATCTTGATAGAATGTTATCCATATTGATGATTTCATCGGCTCTGATATTACATCTTGATAAAACGTAATTTACGTCCACGTCTTTAGTTAACGCCAGCAATAAATGTTCTACTTTCGCATATTTTAGATTAAAATTAGAAGCAATGAATAGTGCTCTATTCAAACTTGCCTCTAAGTTTTTGGAAATCATCTCCTATTCTCTTTAAAAGTGGGAACTCATATATAATGAATAGCACACAATTATTAAAAAAATTGAAATCCAGCAGTTCGCTGTAGCTAATTTGAATCCCCACTCTGGATCTACGTCATAGCACCGCGATATCTCAACATAGATTCCGCTAATGAGTAGCGGAATGACGAGTTTTACGCTTATCAAGTTGTAGGTAAATTCTATTTAATACGCTTTTTCTAGTACTCTGCTTTTCTTCTGAAATGCATTGATCTTTTTTCTACCGTATTTAGTCTTTAGCGTACTTGGCCTTTTAAAGACCTTTTTGCTGTTACGTTTTTTAAATTGCACACTACAATCAAAATTTGGCTCTCCTTCTTTGTCTGCCAGCGCAGGCAGTCTTCTCTTATCTTGAGGTGTAACAAAAGATAGCGCATGCCCTTCAGCTCCAGCACGTGCAGTTCTACCTATACGATGAATATAGTCAGCTTGCGACTGTGGTGCATCATAATTGATAACATGTCGAATGTGGGGAATATCAAGGCCGCGAGAAGCAACATCTGTTGCAACCATGATTTGATTACGGCCACGACGAAAAGAATTAATGACCCTTTCGCGCTTGTGCTGCCTTAAATCACCATGAATTGCTAAAGCGCTATAGTCATCTTTATGCAATCTGCTAGCTAGCTGATCCGCTCCTTGCTTTGTTTTGACAAAGATAATGATTGACCCTTCGCGCTGACATAGTTGTATAACAAGCTTCCCATATTTTTCTGATTCTGATGCATAAACAACTTCTTGCTTAATTTTTACAGAAGTTGTAGCCTCACAATCAACAGAAATACGTTCTGGTCGATTAAGGTACTTCTCAGTAAGTTCAACTATATCACTAGGAAGAGTTGCAGAAAACATAAGAGTCTGCCGTATTTTTGGCAGATATTTCATGATCCCTTCAATTTGAATTCCAAAACCCATATCAAACATACGATCCGTTTCATCAAGCACAAGAACGCTAACATTGCGAGTAATCAAAGTTTTACGCTCAATATGGTCTATAATACGACCAGGAGTACCTATTACAATTTGTGGTTTTTTCTGAAGCTGATTTAGCTGCCTAAAAATAGGCTCACCACCAATCAATAAAGCGACCCTTAGTGCAGAATTTTGAAATAAGAGTTTTCTTATCTCATTTGTTACCTGATGCGCAAGCTCCCTGGTTGGCACGATGACTAAAGCTGAACCAGTGTTAGGCTCATTCAGCAACTTAGCAACCAACGGAATAGCAAATGCCAAAGTTTTTCCAGTTCCCGTTTGAGCAGACCCAAGAATATCTTTACCTTGTAGCGCTAAGGGAATCGCTTGTATTTGAATCGGAGTTGGGACGAAAAGATTATTTTTATCTAGAGCTTGTGTAAGCAAAGCTGGGAGACCCATCCCATGAAAATTATTCACAATACGTTAATCCTGTTAAAAGACTTCATAATAGATTAATCTTCCAATCTTAAATTTATTGCAGATTTTTTATCTTCTCCGTTTCTACCGCGCTCCTCTTTAACCTCATAACTCACCCTTTCTCCTTTTATCCCCTTCTCTTTATTCTCTCCTTTAAGTGTCTCAGGCCTTATTCCTGAACGTTCCAACGTGCTAATATGTACAAAAACGTCACCCCCTTTACCTTCTGGCTTGATGAAACCATAGCCTTTTTCGGCATTAAACCATTTTACATTACCAAATTCCATTTAAACAACTCCTAAATTATTAATTAACATTACTAATGTGATGAAAAACTTTAAAATTACGATTGGGAATGCTTTAAGCTTAGCTATTGAAACTAAACCTTTATACTCCATAGTCTATTCTTAACATTACATGACAATAATACACAATTGTTGTACTTAATGCAAATAAAATTTTTAATCGTTAAGCGAACCTGCAACCGTCATTTCGCTAACTTTAATCGTTGGTGAATTAAATTGCCCACAAAAAGTTAGATCATCTGCAACGACTAAATTGCTAAACATATCCTTCAAATTGCTAGCAATGATAATTTCATGTATTGGATACATTATTTTTCCATTTTCTATAAAAAATCCGGAAGCGCCTTGGCTGTAATCGCCATTGATTAAATTAACACCAAAACCAAATAAATCAGTTACATATATTCCCTCTTTCACTTTCTGAATTAATTCTTCAAACGATACATTACCATTCTCAATGTAGAGGTTACTAGCTGCAGGAATAACTGCAGCATTACTTGCACGAGTTGCACTTCCGGTTGTTTCTGAGTCTAATTTTCTAGCCGAGTATAAGTCTAAAATCCAATTTTGTAATATTCCGTTTTTTACAAATATATTTTTCTTGCTAGTTATCCCTTCTCCATCAAATGGCCTCGATGCTATGCCTCTTGGCAACAATGGATCATCGATAATATTAATTCTATCGTTGAAAATCTGAGCGTTTAAACTACCCCTCAAGAAAGAACTGTTGCTTATAATACTGCTCCCATTTATAGCAGAAGCAAAACTTTTTACTAGCCCTTTTGCTGCTCTTTTTTCAAAAATAACTGGAAATTTACCAGTTTTCATTGTACGTGAATTCAATTGATCAACTGCTCTTTTTGCTGCTTCTTTTCCCATTAACTCTGGCAACTTTAAATCACTAAAATTACATGCTATATCATAATCGTAACCAACCTTCATTTCACTTTCTCTTCCAGCAACAACAGAGACCTGATTAGCAAAGGTTGATTTACTAAACGAGCCAATAAAACCAGAAACAGTCGATAATACTGTATTCACTAAAGCGTATGAAGAAGAGGCTCCTTCAGAATTAGTGATACTCTTATGTGCAAGGGCTGAATTTTCTGCAGCTTCAGCAATTTCTTTTAGGTTATCAACGGTTACAACATTATTATCTGAGATACTTAAATCTGCAGAAGAGATATAATTACTACCATTTACAGCAAAATTAATGCAAGGATCTTCTGGCGCATTCTTTGCCATTTCTACCACTTGGCTTACTGTATCACTCAGATTATTCAAATCGTTTGTAGAAATATACGCAGCTTTGTTTTTACCTGCTATAGCTCTGATTCCTACAGTGCAATTTTTAGATTGTGATATTTGCTCAATTTTTGATAGACGCTGAGAAACTGAAGTCTTATTAGTTTCATGTATTGTAACTTCCGCATCTTGATTTTGCTTTTTTATTAGTTTAGTAATATCTGCTGCAATATTTAATATATTCATTTTCTATTCCTTAGATTTCTATAAAGATTCTGCACCACCTATAACTTCAATTAAATCAGTCGTAATCGCTGCTTGACGAGAACGATTATAAAGCAATGCTAATTTGTTCAGTATCTCTTTAGTGTTTCTGTTTGCTGATTCCATAGCAACCATTCTAGCACTATTCTCACTCGTTGCACTTTCAAGTAAAGCAGAGTAAAGAGCAATTACAACGTAATCTTGAACCAAAGATTTTAAAATAAATTCAATATTTTGTGGTTCATACTCATAGCCGTAATCTGTTGTTGGACCAGCCAGAGAGCTATCAATCAAGGATGAGTCTTTACTCCATGGTTTTATTGTTTCCAACATTGGTTTTTGCGTGAAGGTATTATAGAATTTACTATAAAAAACTTTAACTTTATCGTATTTACTTAAATCTATACCATCAACCAAAGCTTCTACGTGCTTTAACGTGATTCCCTTACTATTTTCAATTTTTAAGATACTTTGAGAGTCAAGTCTATTTTTACCTACATCAAAAGCTTTTTTACCAAGAAATACAATATCTACTTTTTTGCCATTTGCGATTGACTTATTTACACGCTCTTGACTAAATTTGACAATAGAAGAGTTAAAGTTGCCGCACAAGCCACGATCAGACGCAACAATGAATACTAGGTAAGAACCGTCGTTACTGACATTTAGAATTTTTGCTAGTAATTCTTGATCAACTGATAGCATTAATGAAGAAATAATGTTATGCAGCTTAGATACATATAATTTTGAATTTAATAACTTCTTTTGGCTTTGTAACAACTTTGCTGCAGAAACCATTTGCATTATTTTCGTGGTTTTCTGTACAGATTTAATATTCTTAATTCTTAAGGATAATTCCTTTAAGCTCTTCATTTTGTATACAACCCTGATTTATCAAAATATATAACTGTTAGTGTCTAAAAGCAAGTTTTTTTGACATTAAGACCAAGTCTAGCTAAGAAACTTGCAGGTTTATTGTTTGGAGATAAGGATTATATTAAGAAAGTGCTCTAACTTCAGCAATATCAATGTGAAAGTAGCCTAAGAGGTTGTCCACAAACCAGTAAATCAAGCATATTCCCTACTTAACATAACTTTACTCATAGCCAGAT
>NZ_JAPQLG010000143.1:0-1763 GCF_028982005.1 Wolbachia endosymbiont of Drosophila bocki
CTTTCATTTTAGAATTTATCACAAAAATTGTCTACTGGTTCAAAACGCATTCTTCATACAAAGAGTTTAAACAAGAAGTAAAAAAACTAGAAAATAACGAAAAAAAAGATGAATTGATAAATGAAAGAGCGTACGCACATATAATTCAAAATTATAAATATAAAGATATTATTAGCAATGGATTGGCATTGAAGAAAATCCTTTCTTTAACAGGAGATAAGGTTAAAAGTAGCACAGATTTTATAATGGAAAATCTACATGAATTCGCAAAAGAAGAAAGAAAAGAAGAATTGAACCAACTAAACCAGACTATAAAAACTTTATTAAATAAATTAGTTGTAACTACTGGTCTAAGTAAAGAGCAGAAAGAACGAATAACTCAGTACATTAATGAGAAAAATTCATGGGCTAAAGAAGTATATGATCACGCGCAGTCATTATTTTCGAATGATCAAAAGATTGGTTCAAATGATATATCTAGTATAATATTTAATCTGATTTCAAGTGGCTCTACAATTAAGCAGTATTTAGAGAAGGAAAAAATTACAAAAGAGAAATTTTATGTTAATGTTCTTAATGGCCTATCTATTTTTACAGAATTGCAAAATTCTCCTCTAATAAAAGAGTTAACTAGTTGTAATTGTGAAAATGTTATAGATAAAGATAAGGCAGAACAATACACTGTAAATAGTATAGCTCATTATTTTCAGTCTAAAGTTTACCAAAAATTACTTAATGATTTCATATCACCGCTTAAAGAAGAGCACTTACTTGCTATTTTAAGTGCAGTTTATCCAGAAGATAATGCTAATAAAACAGAACTAAATAGTGAAAAATTGAAAAAAATCTTGGAGTTTAAGAAAGGTATAGATGATGAAGAACGATTTAGAGAAGTAGTTAAAAAATGTGGAGATATAGAAAAAATACAGGATATTCAAGAGAGTATATATAAAGTATGCTTTGAAATTCTACACTGTTATTGTTACTATCAAAACATGTCTGAAAAGGGTGATCTGTATTGCAGTGATAAAAATAATATTATTCCTAGAGACAAGAATCTGGCAACACCGGAGTTATATAAAAGAACAAATAATAAGAAAAATTCAATATGGAGTTATAGCAGTAGAGGCTCTGATTTTGATATAGGCATGATGTGCAATAAGATTCAATTTATCAGTGGTAGTCTTAAGTCATTTGATGATACTAGTGAAATAGATCTTTTAGATCAAATACGGAAGGTTCAGCATGGACAAGAGGCTGCAGATAATCTTCAACTATTTAATAGAGCTCTTAAGTATCCTAAAAACAATACGACTAGTACAAATAGAGAAATAGAAAAAGTAGCATCAAAACTAGGTGATTTGAAGCCATTAACAAGTAAGGATTATGACAATGCTGTGCAGCAGGTACGTTCAGCTTTTTCTCCCCCAGCTACTTAACTTGATCACGAAGAGTGTTCAATAAACCGTACGCGGCCAAGTTAAGGAAAAGTGTGACTTAAGGCTGAAAAACCAACCTTTGTACTCTTGCCGCGCTCTGCAATACCGGAAAAACTTTGTTTCTTATGATCTTTTTGGCTGGCAAACTGCAATAAAAGTTGAATCTATTGCATTTTTAGTATTCGAATAAACAGCATTAATTTTGATGAAGTAGATCTAATTTTAAAAATAAACGTTTTCGACCGGTAATTGCGTTTCTAAGAACCTGTTAAGGATCTCGAAAATATGAGGTAAAATAAGCATAGTTAAGAAAGAGGTATATCT
>NZ_JAPQLG010000144.1:0-2044 GCF_028982005.1 Wolbachia endosymbiont of Drosophila bocki
AGATATACCTCTTTCTTAACTATGCTTATTTTACCTCATATTTTCGAGATCCTTAACAGGTTCTTACAAAATACCACAGAAGAGCGCTTAAAGATCAGCGTAAAGTGAGGTTCTTTAAAGTAAGTGTTATTAATAATTTGCAGACTATGGATCAATAGAGTTTTTGCATATCTCTTTTACGTTAACTATAGATTAAAAATAATAAAAAAAGAGGGAGAAATAGAGTAAATTCCTTTAACTACTTCTCCTTATGAAGGAATAGACTTCTTGCATAACCCAAACTAAGTAGAAAAAAGGTATCATCCAAGTAGCCCCTTTCTCGTCATGCCGCTGCGAATCGTCATACCGCCGCGGCGCTAACACGTAGCGGGATGATGAGGCTTATCGTCATGCCACCGCGAACCGTCATACCGTCACGGTATCTCTTAGCCGCTAACAAGTAGCGGGATGACGGTTGTCAGGTTAGCTGTTATCCCAGTTTTTGACACTGGGATGACAACGAAGGGCTACTTGGATGACAGGGAAGGATGCTGGAATGAAGGTTTTTCAAATTGTCGATAAACCTAAATCTATAATAACTATTTGCCTTTTTTCTAGGTTATGCAAGAAGTCTACTGAATAACAGTAAGATTTTTCAATCCTGTTCCACAGCAAATTTTAGTGCCATGTGAGTAGTTATGGTGCTGTTAACAATCAAAATAACAAAAACTAAGATGGTGATTAGTAGTGTATAAATATTCAAGGATAAATTTTCAAATTGAGTTAGCATTTTAAAATACACAAAGGTTGGCATTATCATTGGCAAAACAAGAATTTGCGATACTCCTGATGCTAAGTTGTTTCGACCAATCATCAATGCATTTCCAGTAGCTGAAATATTAATGATTATCAGCGTATTAAATAATAGAGACACTCCAACTGCTATTGAGTGTTCAATACTATTGCCTAGAATTGCAAAGCTGAATATGGAAGAAATTACTGAAATCGGTAACCCAAATAATAACCAGTGAGCGAAAATTTTATAAGCAACTATAAGCCTAGAAGAGAGTGGCTGTACAAAGATTTGCTCTAATATTCCATCATGATAATCAGATGTAAACAAATTATTTGTAGAAATCTGCAAAACAAATGTAGCACATATCCATGTTAATGTTAACATAACTTCTTGTTTATTGTTGTTTTTAAGTGTAAATGAAGATAAACTTAACATTATGATAAAAATACATACTATATAGGTAAAGTTCTTATCATCTATTACTAATTTTTTTACTGAATCGATCATACTAGGCTTTTAAATGTTTATTATAAATTATAGTGTTTACTTTGAGGTAGTATAATTTTTTGTTCATAAATTATATAGGTTTTATTATTTTTTTGATAATGCAATTATGGAAAAGTTACCAAAAATAAAGTCACCAGAAGATTACACTCCTTCAGAAGATGAAGAATATATGAGCGTAAAACAACTGGAATACTTCAGCTTAAAGTTACAGTCAATACTCGCTGAGCTGGAGAAACAAGAACTAGAAGAGAATAGTATTGATACATACTATTCTGATGGAGATAGTGGAAACGAGGAATTAATCAAGCGTCGAAAAGATAGAAAAGAAAAAATTAAGGAGGCGTTAGAAAAAATAAAATTAGGCACTTATGGTTACTGCGATGGAACAGGAGAAGAAATAGGAGTCGAAAGACTTAAAGCTAATCCGCTTGCTATATATTGTATTGAAGAGCAAGAGAGAGTAGAAAAAGAAAAGAACGTGTACAACATTAACGATTAATTTACACATAAGTGGTGAGCCCATTGGACTTCAAGAGGAGCAAGAGGCGCTGAAGTATGTTATGCTATAAAGAAAGTGGAAAATTGGACATCCTCAACTTGACTCCTGCAGATTAAAAATTAAGTTGTATCCGTTCAGGCAATGGCGTCAACTTAAGGAAAAATATCAGCGATAGTGTATAAAATTTCTCTCTAAATTTTTTATCATTAAATTATCCAAAGAGTGCAAGGGACAGCACTTTTGTTTCTATTTTATTGCAACAA
>NZ_JAPQLG010000145.1:0-1063 GCF_028982005.1 Wolbachia endosymbiont of Drosophila bocki
TTCATGAATTTATTGTACGTTACCTACTATCCGAAGAGCGATGCAACAAAGCCATCCCAGTGTCAAGCACTGGGATGACAAAAAAAGGAGGCTACTCGGATGACAGGAGAAGGTACTGCCGTCATAAAGGAACCAGTTTCAGCTACTTTCATGACATCGTTGTAACATTGTACCATATTACAATTTAGCGTTTTTAGTAACTAAGAAAAGTGCTTCCCCCTTTTAGAGCACTGCATATAATAGAATTATATCGCAGTGCATTGCGAAACAAAATTCCCAATACTACAGGAGGCTTTATGAATAAGAAATTTCTCTATTCACCATTGTCAATAAAAAGCATAGGAGAAAACGGTGTATTTTCTGGTTATGCTAGCGTTTTTAATATAGTTGATAAACAAAATGATCTGATATTGCCTGGAGCATTTAAGGAAAATTTAAACAGAAATAAAATAAAACTCCGTTGGCAGCATAATCCTGACGAACCTATAGGTAGTATCATAGATATTTACGAAAATGATGTTGGTCTATATATAATTGCACATTTACTTTTGGGTATTCAGAAAGCAGAAGAAGTGTATTTGATGCTCAAAGCTGGAGCAATTAACGGACTTTCCATCGGCTATATACCTATAGAGTATGATGTTGATCATAAAAGCGGAGCTAGAGTGTTAAAACAAGTGGAATTATGGGAAGTCAGTTTGGTCACTTTTCCTGCAAACTTAGCTGCTCAGGTAATCAATGTGAAAAATCAGAACAATGAACAGGAAGTGTTAGCAAGAGCGATAGGAAAAGCAAATGCTGTACTTACAGACATGTGTATTTCTGCTTAAAGTGTATTACGCAGGCAAAGACTTTACCATAATTTGACACCTGCGTTAGTATTTATTATACTAATATATATAACTTTATCACTGTTAAAATTTTCTGTAAATTAAAGTTAAAAAACAAGGTAATTTTATGCCAAATATTAATAATACGGCTAATTATGAAATTAATGTTAGAACCTGTTAAGGATCTCGAAAATATGAGGTAAAATAAGCATAGTTAAGAAAGAGGTATATCT
>NZ_JAPQLG010000146.1:0-3978 GCF_028982005.1 Wolbachia endosymbiont of Drosophila bocki
CAGCTTGCAAATGATTGTCCTTTCCTTCATTTCTCTCCTATTACGAAGATTTTAAACAGGTTCTAAGGAGCAGAGAATCTAAATCTTTTTGGATGTGTCCAGTGCTAGGATGCAACAATTCATTTTCATGTAAATGCGCCTCATCAAAGTATTCATCACGTTCAACTGTTCTGCCATCTATTAGGGAAGCTTTATAATGACCGTTTTCTTTTGTAACTGCCATGTAAGCACCACCTTCGTATGAAACATTTAAGTTGTGTATATAGACAGTGCACCCATATCTCCTTGACCATGAGCTTACATGGAAAAAATCTTACCTTCTTGTAGATCAATATGAGTACCTCTGATTAAGTTTGGATCGATATTGACCAGCCCATCTAATATTTTTGCTGCTTGGGAATTATTTTCAATCTTATCAACAGCTTTGTTTTTTAGTTGATCAAACTTTAAAAATGCTGGTCTGTATTTTGTATTTTCCTCATTACGTAACTCTTCAATAGTAATCTCTCCTTTATGATATTTTTGATACATTTCACCACGTTCTTTATTCAAATTATCAAATTCATCTACCTGATTCTTAATTTCTGTATCATATTTTGATAATATCCTCGAAGCCTGATTTTTATACTCTTGACTGTTTCGATATTCATTACCTTGTTGGTCAGAGTAAGTTAGTTTATCCTGTCCATCGGAAGTTTTTACTACCTTGAGGAAATGATATTCCTTTGATATATCAAGTGTATCATTTGTTGCCCTATTTATAGCACGAGCAACATCATAAAATGCAACGTGTTCTACAGGAGAAAAACTTCCAACGTTTTCTCCATCCATTTTTTCTATATTTGCTTTATAGTAGGATACGTTTTTAATTTCTCCACCCACTATTTCTTGACCAATTGCTATGAAATCTCCTTTTGTAACTTGCAAAGCGTTGAGATGTTCCATTGCAGTTTCTGTATCATTCTCAGCAAGCCAACTTTTGAAGTCAGTATCGTGTCCTTTTATGTCTTTCAAGAAACTTTTTGACTCATCTGAGTTACCTTGACGTAAAGCATCTAGGTAGTCTCTTAATAAACTAGGATCTTTTTCCTGTGAGTACATTATCAACGCATGACCTGTTTTATAAACCAAGCTATTTGCTTCGCTGTCCTTTGAGTATTCTAAACTTAAAATTTTATCTAAATCCAAATTTGCAGCTTCAGTTTTGTCGATACTTGATTCTTGAGAATTGAATTTATGATCTGAATGATGCTCAAAGTAGTCTGCAATTCCTTCCATTAATACTGTAGGTAAAGATTTGCCTCCTGTAGCCAAGTAAGTTAAACCATGTGCAAATTCATGCTGAAGGTTATGAACGCCACCTTGCTGGTAGACGTACATTTCAGCAAAAACGTCAGCTTTCCCTTTGTAGTAACATTTACCACCTTCGTCTCCAAGGTAAGAACCGAAACGCTCGCTTCCGCCAAGGTGAGTGTAATCATCCTTGTCATCAAACATGTAAATTTTAAATGTTTGTTCTGAACTGCCGCGTTCTAACTCGAATGCGTTTTTAAAATTAGTAGCTGTTTCTCTTATCTCACTTTCAATGTTAGCAACTTTACTTGCTCTTAAATTGTGAGAATAAACCTCTACTTTAATATTTAAATCTTCAACTTCTATAACATGTGGCGAATTAAACCCTTTGCCGTTATTGTTGAAATATTCTGCTTTAGTTATATTTTTATTTACTTGTTGACTAATTGTCATAATTTTAACCTCTAATTTGCTGATCTTTCAATATCAAGCATAAAGTAATTTCCCCAAAAAAACGTAAATCCCTGTATTAATATAATTTATATCTTAATAAATAAAGTATAGATAGTTAACTTAATATATAAAATTTAGAATATGGCTGAAATTCTATACAGCTATATTCCGGAATCACATTGGACAAGGACAAAAGCAAAGTGGTTTATTGACTTTCATTCCACCAAAGCACTATACTAAAACCACGATGGGTAATTAGCTCAGTTGGTAGAGCACTTGCTTGACGTGCAAGCGGTCGCTGGTTCGAACCCAGTGTTACCCACGTTTTTGTTTATGAAAAGATTTTATATGACAGCAGTGCATAACGGTAAACACTCAGCAGCGCAGTCCAAGCGCTTAATCTATTCCATAATAATAGTTGCGATAACAATGTTTATGGAAATAGTAGGTGGAATAATTTCACATTCGCTTGCTCTATTATCAGATGCAGGGCATATGCTCACTGACCTCTTTGCCTTGGTTTTAAGCTGGTTAGCACATAGGTTTTCAGCTAAGAAATCCGATTTGCAGAGATCATACGGATATCATCGGTTGCAGATAATTGCAGCATTTGTTAATGGTTTAACTCTATTCCTCATTGCAGTAATCATTATAATTGAGTCAATAAAGAGGCTTATTTTTCCAGTCAATGTTGAGTGGAAAGTAATGTTAGTAATTGCTACACTTGGCCTGATCTCTAATATCATAGTCTTTTTTATATTGCATAGTAAATGCGAGAGCAATATAAACATAAAAAGTGCTGTACTACACGTTATAGGAGATATTTTAGGTTCTGTAGCTGCTATACTTGCATCCATAATTATCATGTTTACTGGATGGCAAATGGTGGATCCGATTTTATCGGTATTTGTCAGTGTAATCATTTTGAATAGTGGCTACAAAATTCTAAAGAATTCTTGCCACATACTTCTTGAAGGTACACCTGAAGGGATATCTACTGAGGAAATAAAAAGTAAGATCACATCAGAATTACCTGAAGTGATAAATGTGCACCACATACATGCATGGTCACTGTCTGATAATTATTTTATAATTACCATGCATGCCAAAGTAAAGCAAGATGCACAACACACTGGTATTTTGTATGAGATAAAAAAAATACTACTAAATAGGTTCGAGATAGCACACTCTACAGTCGAGATCGAATACGATGAGTGTGCGGATAATAAAATACTTAAACATTGACGTTTTAAATTATTATGCTATTACTAGAGTGTAATGATGTCAAAGGTAGGCTATGATAGGCATTTCTCAAATACAATTTCCTTCAAAGGAATCTAGCAAGCTAAAGTTTGTTAGTTATTTTGCAACTTTTGTTTCTTTAACCATTATCACTAATCCCGTTAATGTTCTTTTTTCTCTTGGTACTATATTCTTCAGGTCTGAAATTAAAACTCTTTATATCTACAAAGAAATAAAAACGGCAAAACAGCAAAAAATGAGCAAAAGGGAATATTGGGAAATATTTTTTAAGAACAATACAATCAAGGTAGCAGTCTTCCTCTTGTTTTCTGCTTTCATAACATATCTAACTTTCGCTACCACTTTCTTGCTTATTTCGTTACTAGGAACTATACCACTTACAATGCTATTAATTTTATTGCAGAGTGAACTAAGGCCAAAAGATTTTAACCCATTTACGCTGCTTAAAGCTTCTATAAATTTCTTTTTGGAAGGTATAAAAGAGAATTTACGTGGTATGGTTAATAGTTTTGATGTTAAGCTTGAACATTTACTGCCCCATCAATTAAATGATGATATCATTAAAAATATTGATAAATTAAAAGATGAGTATGGTGAAAAAGTATCCGAAGACGTTATTAATGATAGAGAATTTAAGCAATTTATTGAATATATAAATGATTTAAATGAACTTAATTATCGTCAGTTTAGTGATGAGGATAAAGGAAGGGTAATTACATTTTTAAATGACTTTTGCAAAGATGATCAAAAGTATAGCTCCCGCTTTACAGGTGGACGGATTTTACTTTTAGTTCTGAAAGCCTGCAATGATGGAGACAGAGAAGCTGTAAAAAATAAAAAAGACGCGTTAATTACAAATTTGCTTGATAGCCAAACTTTCTCTAGAAAAGAGCGAATTCCTAACACTTGCTTCACCGGTATTATCTATAGAATGTTAAGCACGCTAGAGGGTATTCATCCTGATCCAGA
>NZ_JAPQLG010000147.1:0-667 GCF_028982005.1 Wolbachia endosymbiont of Drosophila bocki
CAGTCTGTCCAGGTTCCAAGATCGGTGTCAAAAATTGCTCAAACCATCCATTAAAAACATCCATATTACAGTGGCCTTCAAAGGTTAACGGAACAACTATCTTTCTTCCACTTAAGGCTGCAACCATACTGATTCGCTGAGTTTTCTTTCCAGATTTTAAGGCATAAAACCGCTGTCCTTTCTGGCAATATCCGTAGGGGTAGTCTTCGGTGTTATCAATGCCAGACTCATCTATATACACTAAGTTTTTAGGTTCTTTTGTCGCTATAATTTTCAAAAATTCAGCACGTTTTTCTTCGTTTCTTTCCTTGTATCCATATGTCTTTTTTTGCGCGTAAATCCAATTTTTTTAAGGGCTCGATAGATCGTTTGGATACTAACGTTGTTCCAAAGTTTAGCCATTTCCGATAGAGTCTTTCCTCCGTGTTCTCTGGCAAATTTGGCAAAGGTATCCCAGTCGGTAATTTTGTCCCCATTTCCAAGTTTTTTTGATTGAAAGTCTCCTGTTTCTTTTCTTCTTTGCTGCCACTCCCATAAAGTAGTTCGTCCAATCTTAAATCTTGCTGCCACTGTTTCTCTGCTTTCTCCTTCGTCTAGCGCTTCCATTGCTTTTTTTCTTAAATCATAACTATATGCTGCTGGCATTCAACCTCCTTATCATCATCTA
>NZ_JAPQLG010000148.1:0-901 GCF_028982005.1 Wolbachia endosymbiont of Drosophila bocki
TTCTTAGGTCTGTACCCATATGATCCGTCCTGAAAGTCAGATTCAAATATTGGTTCAATTATTAGCTTTAGTGCACTTTGCACTATTCTATCCCGGATGCAGGGTATGTTCAACGTTCTGAGTTTTCCCCCAACTTTTGGTATTTCCTTTCTCCGGTTCCTATTTGGGCTATAGGTTTTGGTTGTTAGTTCGTGTCTTATTTGCTGAAGATACTTTTCTAAGCTTTCTGCCTCTATTGATTTGAATGTCACCCCATCAATTCCTGGTGCCCCATTACTTTTCTTTGTTAGCTTATATGCTTCTTCTAGTGTCTCCATCTTGCAGACGTGAACATAGATTCCCCAGAATCGCCATTCCGGTTCTGCCTTCGCTTTGGTATATATCTTTCTTCTCAGGTCTTGTAATTTTATCGGCATTTTTGTCATTTTTACCTTTACCTTCCTTTTGTTAAAAGATCTCCACTAGCAGGGTGCCTTTGCTCCATGAGAGTTACCTCACTTCTTCACTACTACGCACCCATCCGTCACCCTCTCATCTTCGGTTCATTTCCTGTTTTCCAGTTATAGAACTTACCGCTCCAAGGTATTTCTTCCTGGGATGAGTAGGGCTTCTCCAGTTGCTTCATATGTCCTCATTACCATGCCATCACTATCACCCCGCTAAAGTAGATATGCCGTATCATTCGGGTTTTCAGCTATCCCTATTGCCTTCACCCTACCAACGTGGGCTCAGCCTTTAGGATTTGTAATTTTCGAGGCCACCTATGTGTTCGCTTTCGCTACGGCCTGGTAATTCGCCCTTATCCTACAATAACGTTGTCGGTAGGCTTCAACACTTTGGTCTCCCTACATGCTGCTACCCAAGCTACGGGACTCCGACTTTTATCCCGGTAGGTTTAACT
>NZ_JAPQLG010000149.1:0-503 GCF_028982005.1 Wolbachia endosymbiont of Drosophila bocki
TCCAGATCCGGCCTATCAACCCCGTCGTCTACAGGGAACCTCACACGAAACCTCATCTCGAAACAGGCTTCCCGCTTAGATGCTTTCAGCGGTTATCCCTCCCGTACGTAGCCAACCAGCAATGCCACGGGCGTGACAACTGGCCCACCAGAGGTACGTCCAACCCGGTCCTCTCGTACTAGGGTCAGCCTTTCTCAAGTTTCAACGCGCACGGCGGATAGAGACCGAACTGTCTCACGACGTTCTAAACCCAGCTCGCGTGCCGCTTTAATGGGCGAACAGCCCAACCCTTGGGACCAACTCCAGCCCCAGGATGCGACGAGCCGACATCGAGGTGCCAAACCATCCCGTCGATATGGACTCTTGGGGAAGATCAGCCTGTTATCCCCGGGGTACCTTTTATCCGTTGAGCGACACCGCTTCCACAAGCCGGTGCCGGATCACTAGTCCCGACTTTCGTCCCTGCTCGACCTGTCAGTCTCACAGTCAAGCTCCCTTGTGCA
>NZ_JAPQLG010000150.1:0-13116 GCF_028982005.1 Wolbachia endosymbiont of Drosophila bocki
AAATGGCTATTTTATAATGAATTTTGTCAGTAGCCACCAGATTTTTTCAGTTGCTATGCAACAAAGCCATCCCAGTGTCTAGGCACTGGGATGACACCATTTGCTGTGCAATTTACCTTCAAAAATGAATGTTCGTACAGCTATGGAATGAATCGTGGTATGACGCGTTAGCTATCGCTTTGTTCTCCCTTTTCTAAATGGCTTGCAAGCTGCTATCTCTACAAAAACTATATTTTTCTTCAGAAGAGAGTTATATTGTAACTATGGACAAAATAATCATAAAAAAATTTGGTGGGACTTCGCTAACTGATTTAAACCGAGTTGCAAATTTGATAAAAAACGATATTGAGAAAGGTTGTAATGTAATCGTTGTTGTATCTGCTGTTGCAGGATTTACTGACCAAATGGTTTTTCAGGCTAGGCAAATCTCAAATTTAAGTTATAGACAAGAGTTATCAGAGTATGACGTTATGCTTTCAGCAGGAGAACAAATCTCTTGCGGTCTATTAGCTATCACTCTCCAATCGATCGGAGTTAATGCTAAATCGTGGCTTGCCTGGCAGTTACCAATTGTAACTGATGATTTTTATTCTGAGTCTAAAATAAAAACAATAAAGATTGAACGTGTGAAAAGATCTTTTGCTGAGGGTTATACTGCTGCGATCATTGCTGGTTTTCAGGGTATAAATGATGATAGAATCACTACTTTTGGAAGAGGAGGCTCTGATATATCAGCAGTTGCCTTCGCGGTAGCCTTTGGTGTTAGAACTTGCGAAATTTTTACTGATATTGATGGAATATATACAGCAGACCCGAAAATTGTTCCAAAGGCACGCAAGCTCAAATTTATCTCTTACGATGAAATGTTGGAAATGTCGTCATCTGGTGCTAAAATACTGCATAATCGTTCAGTACAACTTGCAATGAAACATAACATTAAAGTGCAAGTGCTATCCACTTTTAAGGAAGTAGAAGGCACCACAGTACTACACAAAAGGGATGTACTAGAGAGATACTTAATTACTGGAATAACTTATAGCACTAATGAAGCTCTTGTAACTTTCACTAACCTTGCAAATAACTTGCGTACTTTAAGAGATATAGCAGGAGCAAACGTTAAAATTGATATGATACATGTGTCAAGTTTTGTTATCTCCAAATTTGATATTGATTTAATGAAAAAGTTACTGAATAAGAATGAAAATTATGCTATAAACGATAATGTAGCTAAAATTTCAATAATTGGTATTGGTGTTATGTCTAACACTGAAGTGATGCACCGCACACTCAAGGTTTTAAGCGAAAAAAAGATAGAAATACTTGCTATCACAACATCTGAAATCAAAATCGGTATAATTGTTCAAAAAGAATACGTTGTAGCTTTGGTCAAAGATTTACATACTGAGTATGAGCTTGATATGCAGCACTAGGATAGGCTTGACGTCCAGTTGTCTAAGAGTATGTCTTGAAAAGGAATGAGGAAAAAAATATGATAGTGTAAGTAAAAAATAGGAGGGAAAATTGTATCCAAGTGATAAGGAATGGGAAATTTTGGAGCCACATGTTGCACAAGGAAAGATAGGGAGGCCAAGAAAGCACAATATCAGAACAATTATTAATGCAATAAGGTATATAATGAGAGGTGGTTGTCAATGGAGAATGCTGCCGAAAGATTTTCCTCCATGGAAGACGGTGTGTGACTATTTTCTTAGGTGACGTAGTAATGGCAAATTGGAAAAAATACATAATATGCTAGTAAAAGAGGTAAGAAAAATGTTTGGTAAAAATGAAACACCTTCAGTAGGAATAATTGACAGTCAATCAGTAAAAACCACTCAAAAAGGGGATCCAGAGGATATGATGCTGAAAAAAAAATAAAGGGTAGAAAACGTCATATTGTTGTAGATACAGTGGGCTTAATTATTGCGGCTGATGTTCATAGTGCAAGTGTTCAAGATCGTGATGGTGCTCTAAGTCTTTTCACTCAAGCTAAATACAAGGCTCCAACTTTACGTAAGTTTTTTGCTGATCAAGGATACATAGCAAAACCGCTGTTTATTGGAGACAGGATACGATTACCAAGAAAGCTGTTGATGTTACAGGATTTTTCGACAATCTGGACCACAATTTAGCACTGCAGGCTATCAAGAAGCACACAGACTGCAAATGGGCCATACTGTATGTTGAAAGGTGGATGAAATCCCCTATTCAGCAAGCAGATGGCAGTAAGGTAGTTAGGGAAAAAAGGAGTTCCGCAAGGAGGTTCAATAAGCCCAATCATTTCAAACATATTTATACACCATGCATTTGATATATGGATGAAACAAAATCACCCAACAGTACCATTTGAAAGATATGTGGATGATGCGGTAGTGCACTGCAGAACTAAAAAACAGGCAGAATTTATGCGAGCAGCAATCGAAGAAAGATTGGCACAATGTAAGCTAAAATTGCAACCTGATACCAATGCCATTCCAAAACTCCATCATTATACTGCCTTAGTATAACCTTCTCACTTCTATTGTCTATTTGTTTGTTATGTAATAGAAATTGGTATGAGATTGAAGAATTAAGTGTGAACGGTTACAGAATTTTTGCCAGGAGAAACATATAGTTGAAGTAATTCAGATTTGTAAGATATGTTTATCTGCAATTATAGCTTCAACAGTAGGCAATGTTGCTTTTAATTACCTCAACATTTTCTCTTGGCAATTCTTTAATGAACCGAGAAGTGCGCGTCGGTTGCCACTGGTTGTTAATTTCCCTCCTATCTGCACATGAAATGATTAACCTTTCCTTTGCCCTGGTTATGCCAACATATGCAAGTCTTCTTTCTTCTTCTAAAGCTTTACCACTTTTGTCATCAAAAGATCTTTGATGAGGAAATAATCCCTCTTCCCAACCAGGTAGAAACACGCACGGGAATTCAAGTCCTTTGGCTGCATGAAGAGTCATAACATATACGGTGTCATCGTTATTCATATTATCCACTTCCATCACCAGACTTATATGCTCCAAGAAAGTTGTGGCATTATCGAAATTTTTTAAAGATGAGATGAGCTCTTTAACATTTTCTATTCGTGCTAAGCCTGTTACCTCCTCATTTTCAAGCATTTCAATATATCCTGATTGGTTTGCTACGATTTTAACGAATTCATGCAGTGGTTTTACGCTTACTATTTCTTCCCAAGCTTTAATTTTATTTAAAAAATCGTTGAGTGAGAGTTTAATTCTTTCGGTTACCTGATTACTATTAACTAATATTTTTGCTGCCTCAAAAAAAGAAATTTTGTTATCCTGAGCAGTCGTGTATATTTTCTTTAGAGTTGTAGCTCCTATGCTTCTTTTTGGCCGATTTACTATCCTTTCGAAAGCTAAGTCATCGTTATTGTTTGTAACAAGTCTTAAATATGCAATTATATCCCTGACTTCCTGACGTTCGTAGAATTTTACGCCACTTATAATCTTGTAGGGAATTGAATATTTTATAAAATACTCTTCGAGAACTCTAGTTTGAAAAGTGGCCCTTACCAGCACTGCAATGTCACTAAATCTGTATTTATTGAGTTTCAATATCTGTTCGCTTATGAACCTTGCTTCAGCTTTCCCATCCCATAATTTTATTAGATTTACCTTTTCCCCTTCAATGTTTGTTGTCCACAATTTTTTTTCTAAGCGAGTCTTATTGTGATTGATAACATATGACGCAGTTGCAAGTATGTGGGATGTTGACCTGTAGTTACACTCTAGTTTAACAGTTTTTGCATTTTTAAAATCGTCAGAAAACTTCAAAATATTTTCAACTTCTGCACCACGCCAACTGTATATTGATTGATCGTCATCTCCTACACAGCAAATATTTGAGTGCTCTTTTGCAAGGTATTTTAGCCAAAGATATTGTATTGCATTTGTATCTTGATATTCATCTACCATGACATATTTAAACTTGTTTTGGTAATAGGACAGAACTTCGGCCTTTTGATTAAAGAGTTGTATGTTATATAGCAACAAGTCACCAAAATCGACAGAATTAAGGAATTTCAACCTTTCCTGATACTGGTGATAGACTTTGAGTGCAGTTACGTACACTGGCCTAAATGATTGAATATCTTCCACTTCAGATGGCAATAAGCACTTCTCTTTCCATTGCTGAATAATATTCATAATGGTCTTACATTTTTCTGATAGGTAATCAGGATTTATTTCATTGATAATATTTTTTATTACCTGTAATTGGTCATCCACACCAATGATTGTAAAATTGGGGTTTAAGCCCACAATTTCTGCGTGCAGGCGCAAGATTTTTGCTGCAATTGCATGGAAAGTGCCAAGCCATGGTATGTTTGTGCCCGTTAGCTCAAGTACCCTTGATACCATCTCATTTGCTGCTTTATTTGTGAATGTAACTGCTAATATCTCATCAGAATAAGCGTGACCGTTTCTAATTATGTGTGCTATTCTTGAAGTAATCGCTCTTGTTTTTCCCGTCCCGGCTCCTGCCAGTATCAAAACTGGTCCATCTATGTTAGTTACGGCTGATTGTTGTTCTGGATTTAGCAGTGAGAGATAATCGTTCATCGTAGCCCTATAGATTATAACTTCGTAAAGTTAAACCTATGATTGAAATATTGTAAAGGTTTTATTGAATAGAACAGTTAAAGAATGCTTCACTCAAGTACTACATATTTAAACGTAGATCTGTCTTGTTGGGGTAGTTTCAAGTGTATGCTGAGTAACAACAACTTGATTTAAGTCATTGGCACCAGTTGTTGGGTGGATAGGTGGAGTTCGGAATGGCTTATATGTACGATCTGGTTCCTCCACTCCTATTTCTTCAACAAGGGGTTTTTCTTTTGGGGTATAGTGATTATGCGTTGCAGGTCGTTCAGTGAGATTTTCATATGTTTCTTTCAACCAAGTTCCGATATCATACATAAATCCATACGCTTTTTCTTTAAATCCTCTCAATGATCTACCTAAACTGGCTGGTGTGTTATTAAAGTAAATTGTCACATAATCTCTTGTAGTGTACTGATAACTTTCTCTATTTAATTTACCACTTTGTGTATTACAAGTGTTATTACTTTGAAAATAACCAAATATGTTGTACATTTTAAGCCGCCATTAATTACTAACATACATATATTATACGTTAATAAATTAAAGTTGTCAAGAACAAGTTTAAGTGTTTATTGCATTACTGAGAAAATGCTCTATATAGCAATTTAAAATGGAGCTGGAGCTTTGCAGTACAATGTTTTCAAACGTTTAATATAATATTGACTTTACAACAATAGTTACTTTAGATTAGTAACTATTGTTGCAGTTAAGGTATCGATGCCTTTTTTCTTTTATTTTTTTGCAATTCTAAGCATTTTATCTGCTGTATGCGTAATTAGTGTAAGAAGTCCTGTGCATGCAGTATTATTTTTAATTTTCACCTTCGTTAACTCTGCAGTGCTTTTCATTCTCCTTGGAGCTGAATTCATTGCTATGATGGTGCTGATAGTATACATCGGTGCGGTTGCGGTGTTGTTTCTCTTTGTAGTTATGATGCTC
Source organism: Wolbachia endosymbiont of Drosophila bocki (assembly GCF_028982005.1). Taxonomy (NCBI): domain Bacteria; kingdom Pseudomonadati; phylum Pseudomonadota; class Alphaproteobacteria; order Rickettsiales; family Anaplasmataceae; genus Wolbachia; species Wolbachia endosymbiont of Drosophila bocki. The sequence continues at coordinate 5,560 of NZ_JAPQLG010000150.1, forward strand.
GATGTTGACTACATAAGGTTGCGCCAGGGTTTTGCAAAGCATTTCACTCTTGGTGCTATGTTGTGTATTGTGTTTTTTTTGATTATCAGCTTTGTAATCCGCAGCTCAGCACCAAATATAAGCGATGTTATAAACTATAATACCAATAACGTGAAAGCTATCGGTAATTTGCTCTACACTGACTACATGTACGCTTTTCATCTCTCTGGTATTCTGCTGCTTGTTGCAATTGTTGGTGCAATTGCTCTTACTTTGCAAGACAAGAAAAAAGGAGTTAAAAAACAGAATGTATTAAAGCAATTGACACAATCTTCATCTGTAAAATTGATTAAGGCTAAATTTGGAAAAGGAGTAGAATGGAAATAGGATTAAATCACTTTTTGATAGTTGCTGCTATTTTGTTCACTATTGGGGTGTGCGGTATTTTCATCAACCGTAAGAGCATAATCAACATACTGTTATCAATAGAAATATTATTGCTGGCAATTAATATCAATCTAGTTGCTTTTTCTGCCTTTATGAATGATATAGTTGGGCAAATTTTTGTGATGTTTGTGTTGACTGTTGCGGCAGCAGAGTCAGGAGTTGGGCTTGCAATATTGGTTGTATATTATAGAAGCCGTGGCAATATAGACGTTGAACAAGCAAATTTAATGAAAGAATGAAAGTATGACGTATATACTGAAATTAATAGTATTTTTGCCACTTTTTGGTTCGCTGTTTGCAGCACTTTTTAGAAAAGATGTTTTTGGTCAGTTAGTTACAACGGCAGGGATTGGAATATCTGCAGTTTTATCTTGGTATGTTTTTCTTACCTTCTCTGAAAACTATCATTTAGTTTTATTTCCTCTATTTTCATTAAGTGCATTAAAAGTAAATTGGGCAATTAGTGTGGATGCTCTCTCATCCTTAATGCTGATTGTTATTACCACTGTTTCACTGGTAGTACATCTCTACTCTGTCGGTTATATGGAGCATGATAAGGGGAAGTCGAGGTTTTTTTCTTACCTATCGCTGTTTACGTTTTGCATGATTGTGCTGGTTGTAAGCGATAATTTCGTGCAGCTTTTTTTTGGCTGGGAAGGGGTTGGCCTATGTTCTTATTTACTCATAGGATTTTGGTTTCAAAAATATTCTGCAAATAATGCAGCAATTGAAGCATTTGTTGTGAATAGGGTAGGAGACTTTGCACTATTGATTGGAATCTTTCTTATTTATTATACATTTCACTCTTTGAATTTTACTGAAGTTTTTGACACAACTGATCTTCTTGGCACGCAGAACATTAGGGCATTCTGCTGTGAATTCAAAGTAACTCATATAATATGCATATTACTTTTTATTGGCTGTATGGGTAAATCTGCACAGCTTGGTTTACATGTTTGGTTGCCAGATGCAATGGAAGGGCCAACTCCTGTTTCTGCACTTATTCACGCAGCAACGATGGTAACAGCAGGTATATTTTTAGTAGCAAAGTGTTCTCCATTGTTTGAGTTATCAAATGTGGCACGAGAATTAATAGTTATCGTTGGAGCACTCACTGCTTTTTTTGCAGCCACCGTTGCAATTACTCAGAACGATATAAAGAAAATAATTGCTTATTCAACCTGCAGTCAACTTGGTTATATGTTCATGGCATGTGGGCTTTCTGCTTACAATGTTGCTATTTTTCATTTAATGACACACGCTTTTTTTAAAGCTCTACTATTTCTTGGTGCTGGCAATGTGATTCATGCAATGCATCATGAGCAAAACATTCAGAAAATGGGAAATTGCTGGAAGAAAATCCCTTGCACTTACGCTCTCATGTGGATTGGATCTCTTGCGCTTTCTGGGATATTCCCATTTGCAGGTTTTTATTCAAAGGATTTGATAATTGAACATGCTTATAGCACGGATAGCTTTGCTTTTGTAATAAGCTTAGTTGTTGCATTCTTCACAGCGTTTTACTCTTGGAGGTTATTGCTTCTTGTGTTCCACAGCCAAAAACAAAGTAAAATTAATATACATGAGGCACCAAAGATTATGCTTATACCATTACTGATACTCGCTTTTGGATCAGTATTTTCTGGAATATGGGGAGCAAATATTTTGAACATAACTAGTAATGCGTTTTGGAAATCAAGTTTAGTGATGATTGATGAGCATGGAGTTCATAATTTCTTTATAAAACTACTGCCAACCTTAGCAAGCCTAAGTGGAATAGCACTTGCGTACCTAATTTACCAATATCAAGTAATTAGGCAAATTAAGAGTAAATTTTTACTTAAGTTTTTGCAGAATAAATGGTACTTTGATGAGGTGTATGAGTTTGTTATAATTGCACCGATAAGGTTTATATCTAGGCTTCTATGGAAGTTTGATGTTAAGGCTATTGATTCATTTGGACCAAATGGTGTTGTAAGGTTGGTTAATGGATGTTCAAAAAGTTCTATAAAGTTACAAACTGGTTATATATTTGATTATGCATTTATTATGTTTGTTACTCTAATAATCGGTACTTTATGTATTATTGGAATTAAATAGAAGGTGTTATTACTTAGTATATTCTTGCTTCCACTGATAGGAGCGTTGATTTTATCCTTAATCAGGATTAATCATCAATCTATACACTTAAGATTCCTTGCCCTATTTTTTGCTGTACTTCCATTTTTGCTTAGCATTGTAGCTTGTATAGAATTTGATTATAACAATGCGGACTTTCAGTTTGTCAGCTACCCAATTAGAAATGTTGGAATAGGGATAGATGGTATATCGTTGCTTTTCCTTCTGCTTACAACTTTCTTGTTTGTAATTTGTATACTCTACAACTGCAAAATGAGTTATACGACCCTAAAAGCCTATATGGCATTGTTTCTACTGCTTGAGAGTTTTGTAGTCGGTTTTTTCGTTTCACTGAATGCTATAAGCTTTTATGTGCTTTTTGAAGCTGTTTTAATACCAATGTTCTTTATTATTGGCATCTGGGGAGGAAAACACAGGGTATATGCAACGTTTAAGTTGTTTCTTTATACATTAACTGGCTCATTATTATTTCTACTTGGATTGGTTTACATCTATAACATTTTTGGAACGTTTAATATACAAAAATTAGCTACATTAGTGCCAAGCCTTGATCTTGAAGTGCAGTCATTGCTGTGGATTGCATTTTTTATTTCTTTTGCAATAAAAGTACCTATGTTTCCATTTCACACTTGGCTTCCTGATGCGCATGTGCAATCACCAACTTCTGGATCTGTTATTTTAGCTGGCTTGCTCATTAAAATGGGGGGATATGGATTTTTAAGGTTTTCTATTCCAATGCTTCCTCAGGCAAGTTTGTATTTTTCAAATTTCGTTGTTGTGCTGAGCATTATTGCGGTGATATATGCTTCGCTAGTTGCGTTTGCTCAAGATGATATAAAGAAGTTAATAGCTTATTCTTCAATAGCACATATGGGGATCGTTACTGCTGGCCTCTTTTCATTTTGTGAGGAAGGAGTACTGGGTAGCATATTTCAAATGATTAGTCATGGCCTTATTTCTGCTGCTTTATTTTTGTGTGTTGGAATGCTATATACTCGAACTGGAACTTTGGAGATTGCAAAGTATTTTGGCATAGTAAACACAATGCCAAAATTTGGTTTTATGTTCATTTTATTTTCAATGGCTTCAATAGGGCTACCTGGAACATCTGGGTTCGCAGGTGAGTTTTTGGCTATGGTTGGAATGTTTAAGAGCATAGGGTTTTTTACAGGATTTATCGCACTTGGCACTATTTTAAGCGCAGTTTATATGCTGAATTTATGTAAGCAAATAATATGGGGGGTTAGCTATTCTAAATTATTAAATAACCGCTTGGATAGCATAGAATTTTCTGTCTTAATTCTGCTTGCAGTGTTTGTTATTTTGCTTGGATTCTATCCAACCCTTGCACTGAATTATTTGAAGCCATGTATGGCAAATTTGTTAGTCAAATATAATGCGCTATGAATTATATACAGATATTGCCGGAAACGTTCTCTATTATCTCCTCGTTCGTGTTGCTGCTGCTTGGGATTATATTTAACCGCCGAACTATCAACTTATTAGCACTTGGCTGCACAGTGGTAACTTTGATTATTTTAATTCTTTTGGCAGAAAACAATGAAATTTTTCTCTTTAATTCGTTGTTAAAACTCAATTTATATATCAGGTCAGCCCAAGGGTTAATTCTCAGCGCAGGAATTTTAATACTTTTGATGCTGAATTTATCAAAATATGACTATAAATATGAATTTTCAATACTGATTCTTTTTGCGCTATTTGGCATGATAACTTTGGTTTCAGCAAATAGTCTGATCTCTTTTTATTTAGCTTTTGAGTTGATGAGTATATCTTTGTATGTTCTTGCGAGCTTTAATAAAGATTCAGCTTATTCATGTGAAGCAGGAGTGAAATATTTTACACTTAGTGCACTATCTTCCTGCATTATGCTATATGGAATGTCGCTGCTTTATGGATATACAGGACAAGTCAATTTCTCTGAGCTCAGTTCATTCTTGCAAAACCATCAGATAACTTATGGAATAGTTTTTGGGTTAGTCTTTGTCCTAATTGGTTTGTGTTTCAAGCTTGCTATTGTTCCTTTTCATATGTGGGCTCCAGATGTCTATCAAGGTGCACCTACCATAGTAACTGCGTTTTTTTCTACAGCTCCAAAAGCTGCACTTGTAACATTTTTAATTCGATTGATGAATGAAGAGTTAGTAAATGTAAAAAGTTATGTTCAGCCTATTTTCTTATACGTTTCAGCATTGTCTGTGCTTATCTCAGCTTTTGGGGCCTTACGTCAGCAAAACTTAAAAAGGCTGCTTGCTTACAGTTCAATTGGTCACATTGGTTTTATATTTGCTTCACTTTCTATTTTTACACAAGCAGGAACAGATAGTGCCTTAATGTATCTGGTGATATATATCATCACAAGCATAGGGCTATTCTCATATCTCGTACAAATTGACGATGACGATTGTGATATTGCAAATTTATCTGGTATAGGGAAGAAACGCCCAATTGTAGCATTTCATCTTTCTGTGCTGTTACTCTCAATGTCGGGAATACCTCCACTTGCTGGGTTTTTCGCTAAACTTTTTATATTCAAAAGTTTAATAAATTCTGGCTTTATCAGCCTGTCCTTGATCCTTGTAATAGCGAGTGTGATATCATGCTACTATTATTTAAATATCATGAAAGTTATGTATTTTGATAAAGCTGGTGGCAATAAGGTTGCTTATTCTAAGGGTCTATTCATTATCACTTCAGTGGCTTCACTGATCAACCTCGTTCTTTTCTTGTATGTAGAAGATCTTTACTCACTCATTGAACTAAAGGGCTGACAAGGTGATCCCTGAGGGCTTTCATATTCATCATTACAAAGAAGTTTCAAGCACTAATAAAGAAGCGTTGGATTTAATTGATAAAGGAATATCAAATGAAACCGTTATTATTGCCGATAAACAAATAGAAGGCAGGGGGCGCACCGGAAAAAGTTGGGTTTCTCCAGAGGGTAATTTTTATGCGAGTTTGGTGATAAACCTCTTTAACGATTATCTGAATGAAAGCCAGCTTTCGGTGTCATTCCAGCGCGTGACGCTGGAATCTAGAAAAAAAGAAGAATGGTCAAGCACACAACTGTACAAACGTTGTGGTATTCCCACCAAGGATGATGTCATCCCAGTGCCCAGACACTGGGATCCAGAAAACTTAATTACAAATGGGCACATCAGGCAACTGTGTAATAAGAACTGGATTCCAGTGTCACGCACTGGAATGACACCACATACCACCTGCAAATTGCAACGTTCGCATAGTTATGTGTCAAACACTGGGGAAAATACTGGGATGACAGAAAGAGGTTTAATGAATCAAGTTAGCAAATTAACAGAATTGACTTTTGTGACTGCTCTTGTTGTAGGGAATACTTTACTGTCATTTATGGATGATAGTAACATTCAATATAAATGGCCAAATGATGTCCTAGTTGATAGTAAAAAAATCAGTGGAATATTGCTTGAAAAAAGATCCAATTCGAATTGGCTTATTGTAGGAATTGGAATTAATGTCAATCATGCACCACTTCCAGGAACAATGTGTATTAGCAATTACGGTGAATCTGTGTCTAACATAGATCTATTAGAGAAATTAATAATAAATTTTAATAAGCTAAGAAAGCAATGGCTGTTTGATGGGTTTTATGCTATAAGAAAAATGTGGCTCACAAGAGCATTCAAGATGAACGAGCAAATCAGTGTAAAGTTAGCTGGCAAATTGTATGAAGGAATTTTTGCTGATGTAGATGAAAGTGGTAAATTGGTGTTGCAGCAAAAGGATGAAAGCTTAATTTATTTTGATGCAGGTGAGTTATTTATTAACGATATATTATGAACACGTATGTGATTTTTGCTTACCTTATTAGTCTTACATTGATTACCGGAGAACTGATTCTTACCATTTCTTGCTATATTAAAAGTAAAAAAATTCTAGAAAGCCTGAAAGATAATAATGAAGAAGAAACATAAGCGATTACTTATAACTTCAGGAATTTTCTGCTTTTTAAGCTGCATAGTCTTTTTTATTTTAACAACGCTCAAAGAAAACATCTCATTTTTCTATACAGTAAGTGAGGCAATAGTTTTACAAAATAGTCAAAAACTAATCCGTGTTGGTGGAATGGTTGTTGAAAATAGCGTGATACGGAGCGAAAGTGAAGTAATTTTTCAAATGACAGATTTTAACAAAAGCGTTGTGGTAAAATATCAAGGGATACTTCCACCAATGTTTTCAGAAAAAAGTGGTGTTGTTGTGCAAGGTAAAATGTTTGATAATAGTACTTTTCTTGCAGATACAGTGTTTGCAAAACATGATGAGAACTATATGCCGAAAGTTTTAAAACAGATTCCCTAATTCAGCTGTATTGAAACGATATGTAGAGAGAGTAACAGCCCACTGGGCTATTACTTTTTTTCTTATATGAATTCAGGAGCATCCATTGGTGGCGATTCTAGCGAAGATTTTAAATCGTTAATTTCTTTTATTAGCTCGTCAAGCTTACTCCCTTCTTCTGTTAGCATGTCATTTAATTGACTGATAGAGTTGCTATTGTTATGCAATACATCATCGAATTCAGGAACGAATTTCGTGTTCAGCTCTGCGATTAATTTATCTAAAGCTTTGTGGACATAACCAAGCTGCGCTGGATTTCGCGCAACTGTTTCATCATAACCTTTAGGTTTGGTGTTAACTTCTATTTTGCTTATTACTTTAAGTTCGTTTTTGCTTTCTTGTTTACTATTATTCATGCTAACTCCTATAAAAAATTATAATTTCAAAATCAACTCAGCTATATTGAAATGATATGTGGAAAGGGTAACAGCCTGATATCAGGCTATTACCTTTTTTATTAAAGCAATCCGTTCTCTTCACCAGTAATATGGAGTAATGGAGGAGCTTCTCCAATATCTGGAATCGAATTCCTAAGAACCTGTTAAGGATCTCGAAAATATGAGGTAAGATAAGCATAGTTAAGAAAGAGGTATATCT
>NZ_JAPQLG010000151.1:0-4898 GCF_028982005.1 Wolbachia endosymbiont of Drosophila bocki
AAATGTAGAAGATTGTGGAAAAATTGCGAACGTAAACTCAACACCAGCTTGCAAATGATTGTCCTTTCCTCCATTTCTCTCCTATTACGAAGATTTTAAACAGGTTCTTATATTCATGGCAGTTACTAACTCTCATTTTTTGTGGCATATTTTTCCTTAAGCGGTTAAATGGCTATTTTATAATGAATTTTGTCAGTAGCCACCAGATTTTTTCAGTTGCGATGCAACAGGGCCATCCCAGTGTCAAGCACTGGGATGACAGGAAAAGAGGCTATTTGGATGACATCTTTCTTCTTGGTATAAATTACTTTTATATCTCAATGTTCGTACAGCTATGCACGTTGCCGCATAGTGGATGAGGTGTACTACCTCTAAGAGTATACATTATCTCACATAATAATATAATATTTCGTTCATAAATCAACGTTTTTAACATGCAGCAAGAACATTTCCGTTGTAATTAAGGTTCTTAAGATGTATATTAATGAATCTTGTTTTCAATAAATAATGAAAGTAATAATTGTCATGATAATGCTATTGTGTAGCAGTTACACAATGGCAAGCGAGAGAATAAGTCTAGTGGATAAAAAACTATCTCAAGGATATGTAGCTCCAGTGCTTACAGAAAATAGCGTTATTTTATCAGACAAGCACGGCGCTTTATATTCCTTTGATATTGATAACTCAAAGGCTATGAATTGGAAATTACACCTCTCACACAGAAAAAAAATTAGTAACATGAGCCTATTGCGTCACAGAGGAAACGTTTTCTTTATAGTGGATAACGTTCTACACACAATAGATGCAAAAACTGGCGGGATTCAGTGGGAAAAAGAATTGAGAGCTCCAGTAAGAGGGAAAGCAGCAGTAATAAACAATAAATTGGTAGTATTGACTATTGATAATTATCTGTACGTGTTTGATATAAAAGATGGCAGCTTCGTTTGGACTTATCAAAACGGCATCAATGAGGTTCGAGGTTTGTATTCCATATCGCCAGCAATTTCTAATGATAAAATAATAGCACCATTTTCAAATGGTGAGTTAATAGCTTTTAATGAAGACGGTAAAAAATTGTGGAGCCAAAAATTGGCTACACAGCTCACAGATGTAACTACTACACCGAGAGTGCTTGGCGATACTCTAATAGCTACAAATAATTCTTATATTTATGGTATTGACGTAAAATCAGGAAATATTTTATGGTCAAAGTCACTGCAAGTAAAAAGTGTATCAGACATTGAATCATATTACAGTCCTCTTATTCCTGCAGAGAAACAAAAAGAAGGCGGAAGAATTTTTATAGTTACTAAAGACGATAAAATAATTGGCCTGGATATAAAAAATGGAGAAACAGTCTGGGCATCTGATTTAATAGAAAATACGCAATTGTTTGCTCCAATTATGCATGCCCATACACTGTGGGTGACAAGCAATAAAGGTTCAATGTTTGCTTTTCCTGGATCTGAAAGTGCAGGAAAGGTAGTCAAAGTACCTGGTAATGTGTTTCACACTCCAGTGTTTACTCGCAATAAGATATATGTAACAACTGAGGGAAAAGGTGTTTATTCTTTAGAAAATAGGTTTGTTTTTTATGACTGATTATGATTTAATTGTTATAGGTGGTGGCCCAGGAGGCTATAAGTGTGCTATCGCTGCTGCAAAACTTGGATTGAAAGTTGCCTGCATAGATAAAAATAGCATTTTTGGTGGTACGTGCCTGCGGGTTGGGTGCATACCCTCCAAAGCATTGCTCCATTCTTCCTATCAGTATGCTCACACGAAAAATGATCTGTCGAAGTTTGGCATAAAAATTAAGGACGCAAGTTTCGACTTAAAAGAAATGCTAGGCTATAAGGACGCCAGAGTTCAGGAACTTGGAAAAGGTATAGAATATCTGTTTAACCTTCACAAAATCACTAAAATCAATGGGCTTGCTTCTTTTGACCAAGGTAATCTTGAAGTTTCAGTTGAAAGTAAGGTGCTGAAGACAAAAAATATAGTAATTGCAACCGGTTCTGACGTTATTTCTTTGCCAGGAATTAATATCGATGAGAAAAGTATTATTTCATCAACTGGTGCATTATCTTTAACTGAAGTGCCAAAAAAACTTGTCGTAATCGGAGCCGGGGCAATAGGGCTTGAAATGTCTTCTGTATGGAGGAGGCTAGGGTCTGAAGTCACTGTAGTAGAATTTTTTGACAGAATCGCTGCAGCAATGGATGGAGAATTAAGTAAGTCTCTACTTTCTAGTCTACAAAAACAAGGAATAAAATTTTTACTTAGCACTAAAGTTGAGGAGATAAAACAAAGTAGTAACTCTTTGAGTGTGAAAGTTTGTTCTGTAAAAGATAATCAAACAAACACTATAGAGGCGGATAAGGTATTGGTGGCAGCAGGACGCAAACCATGCACTGAGAATCTTGGTATTGATGAAAAAATAGAAAAAGATAATCGCGGTTTCGTTCAAGTTAACAACAGATATGAAACTAATGTGAAAGGAATATTTGCTATTGGTGATGTGATCGGTGGAGCAATGCTTGCTCATAAAGCAGAGGAAGAAGGAGTGGCAGTTGCAGAGATAATCGCTGGGCAAGTACCTCACGTTGATTATGGAATTATACCATCTGTCATTTACACTCACCCTGCGGTTTCCTCGATTGGTAAAACAGAAGAGGAACTCAAAAATGCTGGCCGTGAATACAAAGTGGGTAAGTGTCAATTTGCTGCAAACGGCAGAGCAAAAATCACTGATGATGCTGAAGGATTTGTGAAAGTGCTGACTTGTAGCAGAGCAGATACAATACTAGGTGTGCATATCATAGGAGCATACGCTGATACGCTAATCAATGAAGCAGCGGTTGCAATGGCATATGGCGCAGCAGCAGAGGATATATACAGAATTTGTCACTCTCATCCCGATATAAATGAAGCCTTTCGAGATGCGTGCATCGATGCTTTCTTTAAAAAATAATTGTGGACCTCGGTTCAATCATTGAAAAATGGTATGAGTGGCTGAGGTGCAACAGATCTTATTCACCAAACACTTTGGAATCATACATGAGGGACTTGAAGGATCTTATAAGTTTCCTAAATACTCACATTGGTGGAGAAGTAAATGTTGGTACTCTGAAAAATTTAAGCATACCTGAGTTAAGAAGTTGGCTTACCTCTCGTTACGCAAGAGGTGTAAATGCAAGATCCAACACTCGAGCACTCTCAGTAATCAGAAATTTCTTCAAGTACATAAAAAACAACCACAATATAGACAATGAAGCTGTATTTTCCTTATCAAGGCCAATTCAGAGAAGAACTCTGCCCAAAGCATTATCAATACCTAATATAAAAACTTTATTGAAAGAAATGAAACTATCCGACCTGGGCGAACCTTGGGTGGTAAAAAGAGAAATTGCGATTATCGTCCTGCTATATGGTACAGGCTTAAGAATCAGTGAAGCGTTGAACCTTAGGGTTAGTAATATTAACAATGAAAGTTTAATAGTAACAGGTAAAGGAGATAAACAAAGGCAGGTATTCATTCTCCCAGTAGTAAAAAAATGTATACAAGAATATGTAAAAGCCTGTCCTTACCTTGATGAAGCACAACACCTTTTTGTGGGAGTAAGAGGAAAAAAATTGGGAAGAACTTATGTGGCTAATCGTTTGCAAAAAATAAGGAGAATGTTAAATTTACCAGAAATTTTATCTCCACATGCATTTCGCCATAGTTTTGCTACTCATTTGCTTCAGGAAGATATTGACATAAGATCAATACAACAACTGCTTGGCCACTCAAGCCTGGAAACTACTCAAGTTTACACTCACCTCAATTATCAAGATGTTTTTAATATGTATAAGAATTTTCAGCAGAGTTTGGAGAAAAAGTCAAAACCCTTGTAACTTGAGGATTGTCTGTGGCACTACCAGGTCCTATATCTCGTTCATCCGCTTTACATAAATAATATCCTACTAAAAAAAGAACCAGTGCAACTGCTGTAAAGAAAGCACTTATTATCCCTGGATAATCGTATAAAACTGCTAAACATACACCAACAGCAAACGCTCCAGACAACACAAAAGAAGCAGAAGCGTAGTTGCTTTGTTTTCTACCAGGAGAAATGTCGTCTGCTCTTCCATACACAATTCTATTAAGTCGAGTTACTTCACTATTTAGATCATTACGCTGAGCTTTTACCTTTTCAAGTTCATCTACAGGTTCCTGTGCAAACTCCTTAAAACCTGTAGGGTCGAGAACTGGCGCGCCTCTTTAGGGTTTGGTGGCTGATCCATTATTTTCATCCTGGGCCTCAATCCAAAATTCCCGTGTTTACGTTTCCAGCTCCCGCCTCATCAACGCAGCATGCGGTTTTCCCGCACTACGCTTTCCTAGTAGATTCTTTACCAAAGTTTATAGCATATTGTGCTGGTAAGGCTTTCGGGACGTAATATCTTATTCTATAGTCCGAATATAGACCAAGAGTCTCGTATATCCATTTGCTACTCCACCTTTTCCAGCCAAATCCTTTTGCTTTTCTGGCTTGCATCAGATTGCGTCTTGCTTTCTTCTCTACCCATTGTTTTATGTATTTAAAGCTTCGACCTGAGTTTCCTATCCTAAAGTAGTTTGTCCACCCTCTCAATATTGGATTAATGATTTGGATCACCTTTCCTATTGGTTGTGATTTATAGCTACGGAATACTTCCTTCAGTTTTTGAAGTAAGGTTGTCCGTGTTTTCATCTTTGGTGTTATTTGTACCCTCCACTTTCCTTGTTTTGTAATTTTCTCTCGAAAATCAAATCCTAGAAAACTGAATGTCTCTTTTTCTTTTAGATTGACTACCTTTGTCTTTTCTTTATTTACTTCTACTTCTAGTTTTGCTAATTCTTCTTGTAACCT
>NZ_JAPQLG010000152.1:0-2902 GCF_028982005.1 Wolbachia endosymbiont of Drosophila bocki
TCAATAAGTTGCTTATAATCCTAATTATAGTTAGCCTTTCATAAGTAGCGATGCAACAAAGCCATTCCAGCGTCACGCGCTGCCATGTGGTATACAAATTTCCTTCGAATTACAACGTACGTGCGCTCTATATGCACTTGATTGACAAATGCTCTCTTATCAAAATCTCAAGAATCTGCACTATATTTAATGCTGCGCCTTTGCGCAGGTTGTCAGCCACTATCCACATATTTAATCCGTGCTCAACAGTATTGTCTCTTCTAATACGCGATACATATACAGCATTCTCCTGTACAACATCAATTTGAGTTATGTATTCACTATCTTCACGCCTGTTGTACACTAAAACTCCACTATCTTCGGCTTCACTTAGCACTTCACGAGCTTGTTCTTCAGTGATATGTTGACCAAATTCCACATTTACTGCCATAGCGTGACCGATAAAGACGGGTACCCTTACACAAGTTGCAGTAACTTTTATATCTTCCTCTAAAATTTTTTTTGTCTCCTCTTGCATTTTCCATTCCTCTTCTGTAGAACCATTTTCCATGAATTCTCCTACATGGGGAATGCAATTGAATGCTATTTGCTTAGAGAATATCTTGGGTTTTTTAGCTTCGTTCATAAAGATTTTTTTTGTCTGGTCATAGAGCTCATCCATTGCTGCTTTGCCTGCACCAGAAGTTGATTGATAAGTTGAAGCAACGATTCTCTTTATTTTTGCTTTTTGGTGTAATAGATGTAGTACTAGCAGCATCTGTATTGTAGTACAGTTTGGATTGGATATTATGTTGTGGTTTTTATATTCCATAATTTTTTCTTTATTAATCTCTGGAATAATGAGTGGCACACCCTCTTTCATTCTAAAATGGGAACTGTTATCTATCACGATGCATCCAGCCTGTGTTGCAATTGGTACATACTCTTCAGAAACATGAGATCCAGCACAGAAAATGGCTACATTAGTTCCAACGAAGTCATAATCCTCAAGGCATAAAACTGTTAACTCTTTGTCACCAAAGCTCACCTTCTTCCCTTCTGATTTTTTCGATGCAAGTGCAATAACGCAATCTATCGCCTCATCTTGAAATTCAGCAAGCGTGCTTAATACCTCACGCCCTACTCTTCCGGTTGCTCCAATAACAGCAATTTTGTATCCCATATAGATGAACCTCTAATTTCAAAGTTCTATTATATTTTTACTGACAAAATTTACAATTGTTTTAATATTTTTACCTTGCAATTAATTGTAATTTAGCTATTATTATGCAATATTAGTAATATTACATAATGAAATGAAAGATGAGTAAGGAATACGATGAAACTAAGGTTAAACCTGCAATTTCTACGCCTCAAGGACCTGAAGGAACCAATGGATCAAAGGCCCAAAGTGTTCTTTCGAATAAAAGAAAGCCTACAATAAATTTTGATGATAAAAAGTATGGTGTAAAAACCCCTAAAATAGACCAACAGTCCCCAAATAAAGCTTCAAAGCTAAGAGATTTCTTAAGGTCAACACCAATAATAGGGAGATTTTTAGCAAGGATTTTCACACCTGAAAAAGTAGAAGTCGTCAGTAACCCTATAATGGAAGCATATGAAAAATCGCAAGCAGGTCACTCCAGTAAGATAAAAGATGAAACTAGTATAGATGATGAACACACAAAAGAAGTAGATAGTAAACTTGAGAAGGGTAATGTTGAACAAGTGGACAACAAGAAAAGTCGTAGTTCATAAATATCAATCATTTAAAAATTATCTCTAGTTATAACATTGTATCTGTTCAGATGCATGGCTCATGTACAAATATTGAAACAAAAATTCCAGTGCTCCCTTTCTTGTCATGCCAGTGCGTGACACTTGTATCTTTATGATGTGAGGCATTAGAGCTAAAATACCTCAAAGGGAGGGTGAAGCTGATGCGACACTAATGCCATTAAGCCAGATTTTGCTTCCCTCCCATAGAGTTAAAGACTGAACAGTATCTTTTGGAATTATATCCCGTATTACAAGGTTAGTCTAAACTCTCAGTTTATTTATAGTCTTGGAGGCAATTTTATTGCAAGTAAATGCTATTTTGGGTGTGGATATTTCAAAAAAGAAATTTGATGTTTGTTAGTGGACAGTAAAAAACGACACAAAGTCTTTCAAAATAATCAAGATGGTTTTGCAAAACTTGTAGTTTGGTGCAATGGCCATGGAGCAAATCTTACTCATTTATGTCTTGAAGCAACTAGTTGGTATGGAGAAGATTTGGCTACTTTTATGCACGATTTAGGACATAATGTCAGTATAGTAAACCCAGCCCAAATCAAAGCTTTTGGCAAAAGTGAGCTGCTCAGAAATAAGACAGATAAATCAGATGCAGCTATGATAGCTAGATTTTGTATCGCCAACAAACCTGCTCTTTGGAAGCCCATTGCACCTGAAATGAGGCATTTGAGGGAGCTTTACCGTTGCATGCAATTGCCAAAAGATGATAAGGTGCAACAGACAAATCGCTTGGAAAACAAAAATATGCATTCCAGTTGCAAAGAAGCTATATCTAAAGTAATTTTGGCAATAGAGGAGCAAATTATTGTTCTCGAAAAAGAAATTAATGAGCATATAAATAACTATCCACATCTAAAAAATATGGTGGAAAACCTTAAGACTATAAAAGGTATAGGATATCTTACTGCTGTTGCTGTTGTCGCAGAAATGCCATCAGTTGATAACTTTGACAATGCTAAACAATTTACAGCTTTTGCTGCCAGGACATTATCAATCGGGATCGTCAGTAAGTAAGAGAAGTTGCATATGCAAAATAGGATCTGAGCGTATTCGAAAAGCTCCTTAGAACCTGTTAAGGATCTCGAAAATATGAGGTAAAATAAGCATAGTTAAGAAAGAGGTATATCTA
>NZ_JAPQLG010000153.1:0-174 GCF_028982005.1 Wolbachia endosymbiont of Drosophila bocki
GTTAAAAATATACTGGTTGATGCTGGCTATACAGGAGAAAATTTTGCAACTCAAATAAAAGCTACTATTGTGCAACTGTTGAGGTAATAAAGCGAAGTGAATTACATTCTTTCGTTGTATTGCCAAAGAGATGGGTTGTTGAGCGATCTTTTGCTTGGTTAGAAAAATGTAGAA
>NZ_JAPQLG010000153.1:198-12020 GCF_028982005.1 Wolbachia endosymbiont of Drosophila bocki
AACTCAACACCAGCTTGCAAATGATTGTCCTTTCCTTCATTTCTCTCCTATTACGAAGATTTTAAACAGGTTCTAAGAAAAATGCTAGAACAGCAAATTACCCAAAAGAGGTTTAACGGATTAGGATTTGATAGATAGTTGTTATATTAACCTCTCCATCTTATATTGAGGATCAGATGCAATGCCATACACTCTATTTGGCGGAGCAATTTTGTTCTCTATACCAAAAACTATACCTTCAATTATTGCTGTGAGTACTTTTTCAAGGTCACAATCTGCTCCGGGAACACGGTGCTCTAGGCGGCATCTTTTGGAATCGTTGCCAAAATAGGGAATTCTTATCGCAGCAGTTCTGTTATTTACTCCCCAACTAATCGTAGTTGGAGTGTGAATATCCGGGTACTGAAATCTTAAATATGAATCATCATTTGGAGCAAAGAACAACATATGTTTTTTCATCATTGCACATAATCCACCAATACTGTGAATCAGATAGTCTCTGTACTTTTGCTCATTGCTATAAAATAAGTTATCGTTATTTGAATTCACGAGATTAACATGCACATTTAATGCGCTGCCTGCTCTATCCAAATAAGGCTTTGCTTTAAAAGAAACATTCCCGCCAAGTTTTTGTGCTACTTCAGTAAGTAATTGTTTTGCTAACTCGAAATGCTTGATTAAATTGTCGGAGTTCGTATAGTAACCACTTTTTATCTCATATTGATGTGTAGAATTCTCCTTCTCGCAAGAAAATTCAAGAGATGCTATTTTATTTTTGATGCTATTCAGAAATAAATATTCTTTTTCTATTCCCTCAATATAAAACTCTAGTTCAATACCGAATACAGCATAATAACTCAAATTACTTAATATAATCATAAATTTGCTTCAGTAAATCTATATTAGGTTAGCTATATTTATATGAATACTTTACTTATTTGCCAGTAAATTTAACATCTTATTTATACATAATGTATTACTGTTTTTAATAGCATGCTTCTAATCCTCGATACAAGCGACATTTACAAATTTTTCATTTTTTTGAAATAAAAATGATCAATTTTAGTGTTTTTATACCCTTTACAACTCATCAAAAAATCACCATAATTTTTAGTATGTACTAAGTAATATTAGCTTTTCATTTTGCAGTAAGCTGTTGATTATCTTGCATCTTTCTGATTATTGTTTTTTCTTGGTGTGGTATATGAACTTAACTAGCCCTAAGGTTTCTACTGTGTTTTTTGATCAGATTATTACAGTAACAGATCACAATGTTACTTGGGAAAAAATCCAAAATTGTCTTTATAATCTTTATGGAGAAGCAACATATAACAGCTGGCTGAGTTCACTAAAATTTGTCAGTAGCAGAAATGGGGAAGTTCTTTTATCCGTGTCAACAAGGTTTATAAAAGAGTGGATTACAGTTCATTACATGAAAAAAATATTATCATTATGGCAAAGCGAGGATCAAAGTATATGTTCCATTGATATTCAAGTGATTGAAGAAAGGAATTCAAATTCTAATGTTATACTAAAAAACAGAGAGGAAAGTAATCATAATCTTGGTTCACCACTGGATCCCAGATTCACTTTTGATAATTTTGTGGTAGGAAAGTCAAATGAATTAGCATTTACAGCGGCAAAGCGTGTGGCAGAATCTATAGATCCAATATTAGGCAGCAATCCTTTGTTTCTATATGGTGGAGTGGGACTTGGTAAAACACATCTAATGCATGCTATAGCTTGGCACATAGTCAATTCCCCATCAGCAAAAAGAAAGGTGGTGTATTTATCAGCAGAGAAATTCATGTACCAATATATTACAGCGCTGCGAAGCAAAGATATTATGTTATTTAAAGAGCAATTTAGATCAGTAGATGTATTGATGGTAGATGATGTGCAATTTATCAGTGGTAAAGATAGTACACAAGAAGAATTTTTTCACACTTTCAATGCATTGATAGACCAAAATAAACAATTGGTTATATCAGCTGATAGGTCTCCTAGTGATCTTGATGGAGTAGAAGAAAGAATAAAATCACGACTCGGTTGGGGGTTGGTGGCAGATATTAATGAAACAACTTTTGAATTGAGGCTTGGTATATTGCAGGCAAAAGTGGAGCAGATGAATATGTATGTTCCGAAAGATGTCCTAGAGTTTTTAGCAAGGAACATAAAATCTAATATAAGAGAATTAGAAGGAGCATTAAATAAGGTTACCCATACCTCATTAATTGGAAGAAGTATGACGGTAGAATCAGCTAGTGAAACCCTAATCGATCTTCTTAGGTCAAATCATAGGTCAGTCACAATAGAAGAAATACAAAAGAAAGTAGCTGAATTTTTCAATATAAAGGTTGCAGATATGCAATCCAATAGAAGGCTTCGCAGTCTTGCAAGGCCAAGACAAATAGCTATGTATTTTGCCAAAAAATTTACGCAAAAAAGCCTACCAGATATTGGGAGAAACTTTGGTGGCAGAGACCATGCTACTGTTATACATGCAGTAAAACAAGTAGAAAATTTTATAAAGACCGACTCAAAATTTGCTGATGAAATCAATCGATTAAAAAAAATGTTTAAGTAGCGTTTTTAAAATAGCTAATAACAAATCCTAAAATGAATCGACTATAGTTTTAATCCGTTTAAGTTTAAAATCTTCTGTTAGCTTCGCAGAATACATTTCCTTATTATCTTGGTTATAGAAGGTAAATTTGTGATCATCTAAGTTTAGTATTGCAAAGCCAAAGCCGAAAAAGTTTCTAACTTCGTGTGCTAAGTAGTTTCTACCATTTGAATAGTCAAATTCTACATTTTGATAAACAGGTTCTTGATCTTGAGCGTGTAGTAATGAACCGCCATTTCCAACTATAATCTGGTCTGGAACATTATCCATTAATAAAATCTGGGCTATATGAATATGGCCGGAAACTATGGTAGTAACATTGCTTGGAAATCTATCCCCAAAAGCTTCAATTTGTGTAAGATTGCCATGGCTTTTTAATGTCAAAAATTCTTTTTTTGGAGATCTCCAAAGTGGTTTATGAGTTAAAAACCACGTGGGCTTATCTTGTATCAATTTATCAAATGGCCTTTCAAAAGCATCAATTGTGCTTTGGGTTGTAAAAATATCCTCACCGGATGAAGAGTCGAAGATAAAAAATTTCATCGGTCCAGCATCTAAGGACCAACTAGAAACGAAGTTTCCACATTTTTCAGACGAAAAGGGGTATGAATCTAAATACCTGAACCATCCTTCATAAGCTCTATCACAACTCTCATGGTTTCCACGAACAAAAAGGAAAGGGGATTGTGATAAAATATCCTTTGCAGGCTCAAACCAATCAGCGTACCAAGCTTCTTTATTATATCCATAAATATCGCCACACTTTTTTGTATTTCTACATCTTGTTTGCCTATAATGATAATCACCAACATGGATAATTAAATCTGGTTTATGAAGGGCAATTGAGTCTAAATTTTTTTTTAAAGGCCAGCTATCTACCGAATTACATTCCTGCTGAAATAACATATTTATTCTACAGCCCGTGTCACCAATGAAAGCAATTTTATTAACCTTTTTTGGTAATATAGGAACCCGTAGATCCTCAATACTAACGTCTTTGGCACTTGTTTGTACTGTCAGTTCACAAACTGTTTCGTTATGATCACCATTGTTAATTGAGCTGCGATTCAGCATTTCTGTTTCCTTGCCATCAACATAAACAATGGGACACATGTCATTGTCCGTAATTGCGCGTATGCTTAGTTTATTTTCTGGGATAACTTGAGACCATGTGTATAATATTTGTGCATGGACGAAGTGAAAGCTAGTTATAAGAGAGAGAGCTAAAAAAATAAAGATATTAGCTATATTCATTTGTATAAAAACCTAAGTTAAAAATTAGTAGTAAGGTTATCTTAAATGATTAAAATTTATAATCACAAAATTCATAATCAAATTATACAAACAATTTCTAAATTATTCTAGTATCAGATTGACACTCTAGATGAAAAATTCTAAAATGATTAGGTAATTTAAAATAATTATATAAAAACTAGAATATAGTGCGGCCGTGGTGGAATTGGTAGACACGCAGCGTTGAGGTCGCTGTGGCTCATAAGGCCTTGGAAGTTCAAGTCTTCTCGGCCGCACCAGTTTTTATCGCTGTTTAATATGGGTAAAAATGTTTATAGGAAATCAGAGTAGCAATAAGGTAGAAAGAGCTATCAGCGAAATCAGGCGCGGTCGGCCAATTGTAATATATGATGAAAGTAATTATCTATTGTTTGCTGCTGCTGAGGCTTTAGAAAGAGATTTATTTAATCAATACAAGCTTATATCAAGCAATGTATATGTTACTTTAACTTCAAGTAAGGTAAAATACATATCTCAGAATAAAGAACATAACAGCAAACGTCTGTTGGTGAATAATTTTGATGAACTGCTCCATTTAATAAACTGTTCAAAGGAAGATTGCATAAAAGAGTTGCAATGCTCAAAGACAATAGATGAATGTGCTATTGCCTTGCTTAAGTTCTCAGGATTATTGCCATACGCGTTAGTGGCTGATATGACTTTTGAGAATAATCATGAAATGCGAAATTGGTGCGAGAAAAATGACGTTATTGCACTGGACACGTCATTCATAAATAATTTTCAAGAAAATCAGGATGTATATGAAGTGTGCAAAACATCATTATTTTTAAAACAGACTCAAGAAGTAAATATCATATCTTATAGAACCGAAAGTGGTGGAAGAGAACATCATGCAATTATCATTGGCAATCCAGATAAAGATGGCGAACCATTAGTAAGAATTCATTCTTCGTGTTATACGGGTGACTTGTTAGATAGCTTGTCATGCGATTGCAGAAGTCAGTTACATCAAGCAATTCAAATGATAGCTGACTCTGGAAGTGGTATTATATTGTATTTGATGCAAGATGGAAGGGGCATTGGTTTAACTAATAAGTTAAGAGCGTACAGTATGCAAAGAGGACATAATCTTGATACTGTTGATGCAAATAGAACATTGGGTTTTGAAGATGATGAAAGGAGTTTTGCTGTTGCAGCTAAAATGCTTAAGAAATTGAACATTAACAAAATCCAATTACTTACAAACAATGATAGGAAATTGTCAGAATTGGAAAGTAGTGGTATAGGAGTTACAAAGTGTCTACCACTTATTGTGGAACGTAATAAATATAACGATTCATATATGGAGACAAAGTTTGGTAAATTAGGCCATAGATTAAGAGTTTTTTAGCTTTTTTGCTGTAACTACTTTGTTAATTTGCTACGTTTATTAACATAAGTTAAGATTTTTAGGAATACTAAAATGCTAAGATTTTTTAAGCGAGAAAAAAATACTGAATCCTTAGATAAGGATATAAATTGGAATTCAAACCGCTACAGCACAGTTATTGCTCAAAGGAATACTCTACTTTTATTTGCATTAATATTATTAGCAACGATCTCTATCAGCATATTAGTCATATTTAAAATTAGCACAAGTAGCACTATTGAGCCATTTGTTATAGAAATTGACAAGAAATCAGGAATAGTGCAATTGGTTGATCCTGTCACAGTAAAACAGTATTCTGCAGACGAAGCGCTAAACGATTATTTTATTTCAGAGTATATAAAAGCAAGGGAGGTTTTTGATCCATATCATTATAATTATAACTATTATACAAAGGTGAGGTTGTTTTCCTCACCTAATGTGTATAATGAATTTAGAAATTATGTAGGATCGCAGAATATGGATGATCTTTTTAATTTATATTCAGATACCAAAAGTGAATTTAAAATTCGCTCAATTCAAAAGTTGGGTAACGATGCTCTTCAGGTGAGATTTTTTGTGGAATTTACACGGAAAGATGGAAGTTCTACGAGAAAAAATAAGATAGTTATTACGTCATATAGATATGCATCGCTTGAAATGGATGATCAGCAAAGATATATTAACCCATTAGGATTTCAAGTTATTTCATATAGAGTAGATGATGAATATGTATAGGATATTATTAGTTTTAGCTTTACTTGTCAGTGGCAATTTAAACGCATCCATTAATTATAATGAGCCTATTTCTGTAGATAGTAGAATAAAGACTTTTGTGTATAGCCCTAATGAAGTATTTACGGTGGTTTTTAGTCAGGGTTACTATTCTTATATTGAATTTGCGGAAGGAGAAAAAGTTAAAAATATCGCTGTTGGTGATGCATCAAGTTGGAAAATTAATCCTTATGACAATAAATTGCTTATCATGCCATTTGAAGTTAGTAGTCGCACTAACATGATTATTACGACAACTAAAAAAAGAAATTACATTTTTGATTTAATCTCAAGGCCAAACTACGATAAATACCCGGACACTGATGCTAAGAAAGTGGATCACGATTATTCCGCTGAAAAGGATATATCTTACGTAGTACGTTTTTATTATCCTCAAGAAGAAGGTGAATTTGATGTTGATTTAGATGAGGTTTCTTTACCCACTCAAATGCAATATACTACAGACAAGCTAGAAAAAATAATACAAGAAAATGATACGAAGTACAATTATACATATATTGATGAAGGTGGTAATGCGGATATAGTTCCGATCGAGTTATTTGATGATGGTTATTTAACCTATTTAAAATTTAGAAATAATAATAAAATACCTCAGGTTTTTGTAGAAGGGGAGGATAAACCTTGTAAAAGGCTGTTATTTGATGATTATGTTATAACAAAAGGAGTACATAAAAAGCTATTTATGCGTTATGAAGATGGTGAAGTTGAAATTATAAATAGGTCACTTTAGCTGTGGTACATGCAATATGAATAAAGAAAGGCGTAACAATTCAGAAGATGAATCAGAAATAGAGAATAAGGTAGTAACAGTTGGCTCTAATCAAGGTCATAGGGCATTGATGGTCATTATTTTAGTACTTCTGGTTGGTGGAGTGTATTATCTCTATTTTAGTCCTTCTCATAAAGAGGGTTCAGAAGTTATTGAAAAAGAGGAAACAAAGCAAAACGTTCAAGAATTGAAAGGAAAGTTGGAACAAGTTCCAGATAATGTAATGGTTCCTGAAAGAATAATAACCGATTCCTTACCACCCTTACCTCCTCTTCCTACACCACAAATCGTACCAGAAATAAAACAAATTAAAAAAGAAGAAGAGAAACCAAAAGAAACTTCTGCGTCAAATATACCTATTTTGCCAAAGCAAAATTTTCCTTCTAGTAATGTTATGGGCAATTTACCTACCTCATTTCCTACAATAGGGGGTGGCGGTTATCCTAGAGACAGACGTAGTGCACAAATGTTAACAATTTCAGGTGGTAGTGGAGAGAACAAGGCTGCTGATGCTATTTTATCCGACACTTCAGCACAATCGAGCAAAGCTACCAGGGTAGGAAAGCTTGGTTTAATGATTACTCAAGGTAAAATTATTGATGCTGTTCTTGAAACTGCAATAAACTCTGATCTGCAAGGAATGCTGCGTGCTATGGTGAGTAGAGATGTTTATGCGGAAACTGGTGATACAGTTTTAATACCTAAAGGCTCAAGATTGATAGGCAGTTATTCATTTGACTCGAATGTTGCTAAATCTCGTGTAAATATAAACTGGAATAGAGTGATTCTGCCACATGGAATAGATATTGCAATCTCATCACTTAGTACTGACGAGCTTGGTAGAGCAGGAATAGCAGGAATAGTTGATAACAAAATAGTAAGTGCGTTATTCTCTTCAGTGACACTTGCTGGTGTTTCGATTGGTTCTGCTGTTATAGGGCAAAAGGCTTCTAATCTTGTTGATACGCTAACTATCAGAGATGCAGTAAAGTCTATCACTGCAACCGAAGTAGATTTTTCTTCTCTCCAACTCATTATTGACCCAGAAAAGAAGATATCTAGTGACAAATGGAAATTAGGCCTTGGGGCTATCGGAAGAATTCGGAGTGCCAAAAGCAGACAAGATTTACTAAAAATAATGAAAGAGGAAATAGCAAAAGCACTAGGAATTGAAGAAGACGAGGTAAATATAAGCCTGGAAATTGTAAATCAACTGTTAGAACAAATTCAAAGAAAAAGCAAGTCTGTTTATGATGAAGCAATCGGGAAATCAATCGAGGATTTTTCTAAAGATATGCGGGATGTAGTGGGCAGATATACAGATAAAAAACCAACTATTTATGTTGATCAAGGCACTGCATTGAAAGTATTTGTTAACCAAGATATAGTATTTCCTCCACAGGCAATATTAAATCAATGAAATGAACTATGCTGCACTTGATACATATTTGGAGCCATTACAAGGCATATTTCAAGAAGAAGGCGTAAATGAAATATCAATAAATAAGCCAAAGGAAGTATGGATTGAAAATCGCGGTGAAATAAGGTGTGAAAAATTAGAAGTATTCGATCTTAACCATTTGAAATCTCTTGGCAGACTGATTGCTCAAGCTACAGAACAAAAACTTAGCGAAGAAGCGCCGTTACTTTCGGCAACATTACCAAATGGTTATCGTATACAGATAGTATTTCCGCCAGCATGTGAGCCTGATAAAGTAGTCATGTCGATTCGTAAGCCTTCTAGCATGCAATTAGCACTCGATGATTACGAAAAAATGGGGGCTTTTTCTGAAACTGTTACAGAAGCAACTGATAATCCAGTTGACCGTCATTTGGATTTACTGTTAAGGCAAAAAAAAATAAAAGAGTTTTTAGAATACGCTGTAATAAGTAAGAAAAATATTATAATTAGTGGTGGAACTTCCACTGGTAAGACTACTTTTACTAATGCTACTTTGCGTGCTATTCCAGCTGAGGAAAGAATTATTACTGTTGAGGATGCAAGGGAAATCGTTTTGAACGATCATCCCAATAAAGTCCATCTAATTGCCTCTAAAGGAGGGCAGGGCAGAGCAAAAGTAACCACTCAAGATTTGATAGAAGCGTGCTTACGTTTAAGGCCAGACAGAATAATAGTTGGTGAGCTCCGTGGAGCGGAAGCTTTTAGTTTTCTCAGGGCGATAAATACTGGTCACCCTGGATCAATATCAACCCTTCATGCGGATAGTCCAACAATGGCCCTTGAGCAAATAAAATTGATGGTTATGCAGGCAAATCTTGGCATTCCTCCAGACCAAATTATACCATACATTAGAAATGTGATTGATGTTGTTATTCAGCTAAAAAGAACCGGTGGGGGCAAAAGAAGCATTTCTGAGATATTATTTACTAGATCTGCGAGCGAAAATGCTTAAATTTATACATAAGTTAAGGAAGAGTAGTTTATGAGTAATGGAAATCACCTACGTAATATTCTCATAGGAGGTGTAGTAGCTTTTAGCGTACTTGAGTTTTGCTTCTATCTATCTGGTATATTGTTTGTTCTGTTTGCTGATGGTCCGGATGCTGTGGATTTTAAGGCAATTAATCCTAGTTTGACGCCTTTCCCTCAAGCTCTTTGGCCAACGATTTTTGATCATATACAATATTGTTGGCATCATCCAGAGTTATATAGCCTTGAGCTCAAAATCACATTAATTATATCTTCTGCACTGCCTATCATTGTTTTAATGATTATCTTATGGAATTTAAGAGAAAGGATAATTGAGTGGCGACCATTTAAAAAGAAGGAATCACTTCATGGAGATTCGCAGTGGGCATCAGAGAAAGACATACGAAAAGCAGGATTAAGAAGCAAAAAGGGATTATTGCTTGGTAAAGATAAAAGAGGATACTTCATTTCTGATGGGTTTCAGCATGCATTGTTATTTGCACCTACAGGTTCTGGTAAGGGTGTTGGCTTTGTAATTCCTAATTTATTATTTTGGACTGACTCGGTAATTGTACACGACATAAAATTAGAAAACTATGAAATAACAAGTGGTTGGCGAGAACGACAAGGACAAAAAGTATACGTATGGAATCCAGCGCAGCCAGATGGAATAAGTCACTGTTACAATCCATTACAATGGATTAGTGAAAAACCTGGGCAGATGGTTGACGATGTGCAGAAAATAGCTAACCTAATCATGCCTGAACAAGACTTTTGGCAGAATGAAGCAAGAAGCTTATTTGTTGGAGTGGTATTATACTTACTTGCTGCACCAGAGAAAGTTAAATCTTTTGGTGAAGTTGTGCGTACGATGCGTAGTGATGACGTGGTTTATAATCTTGCTGTTGCTCTTGATACAATGGGTAAAATACTACACCCTGTAGCATATATGAATATTGCAGCTTTTTTACAAAAAGCTGATAAAGAAAGGTCAGGTGTTGTATCAACCATGAACTCATCACTTGAATTGTGGGCAAACCCATTGATTGATACCGCAACTGCGTCAAGTGATTTTAATATTCTAGATTTTAAAAAGAAGAAAATTACAGTTTATGTTGGTTTAACTCCTGACAACTTGACTAGGCTCAGGCCTTTAATGCAGGTTTTTTACCAACAGGCAACTGAGTTTTTATGTAGAAAATTGCCATCGGATGACGAGCCTTATGGCGTATTGTTTTTAATGGATGAGTTTCCTACACTTGGAAAAATGGAGCAATTTCAAACAGGTATTGCATATTTTCGTGGTTATCGAGTTAGGTTATTCTTAATTGTTCAAGATACTGAGCAGCTCAAAGGAATATACGAAGAAGCAGGGATGAACTCCTTTTTGTCAAACTCGACTTACAGAATAACTTTTGCAGCCAATAATATTGAAACAGCTAATTTAATATCGCAACTTATAGGAAACAAAACTGTACAACAAGAATCGTTGAATAAGCCTAAATTTTTAGATTTAAATCCTGCTTCAAGGTCATTACATATCTCTGAAATACAGAGAGCATTGCTATTGCCTCAAGAAGTTATTATGTTGCCACGTGACGATCAGATAATTTTAATAGAGTCGACTTACCCAATTAAATCAAAGAAAATTTTGTACTACAGTGATACCACCTTCACAAGAAGGCTGCTCAAACAAACTCGTGTGCCTACACAAGAACCATATGACCCAAACAAAGTTCTTTCTGCCGCTGCGAGCAAAGATAAGGTTAATAACGAGGGGAATAATGTTCTTGAGGGACCTAATTCAGTTGATTATCCTGCTGAAACTAAAACCGAAGATGCAGTATATGATGAATCAGATGAATTTGCAGACGAAGATATTGATGATGAAGATATCGACGATAAGTTTGAAGATGATGACGAGGAAGATGAGGATAGGAGCGATGATGGGTTTGATGACGAAGAAGAGGAGGATGAATTTGAAGATGAGGATAAATTAAAAAATGACGAGAAGTAAGGTTAACTTTGCCTATTTTTAGCTCAGAAAAGTGCAAGTTATGCAAATAATTAGGTTTTTCATATTAAGCCATTTTTAATTAATTAGTATTAGATTAGCTATTTTAACTAGGGGAGTAGTAATGATTAGTAAAAAAACATTAGCGGTTACAGCACTTGCTTTATTGTTGTCACAACAATCTTTTGCGAGTGAAACAGAAGGGTTTTACTTTGGTAGTGGGTATTATGGTCAATTTTTTAATGGCATGGGTGAACTAAAAACAAGCACTACAGATATCAAAAATTTGTCTATAAATGACAGGGGTGCTCAGAACACAAAAGGTCAGTCACTAAGTAAGTATAAAGGAGATTACAATCCACCTTTTGCTGCAAATGTAGCACTTGGTTACACAGGAGAATTGGGTAACAACAGCTGTAGGGCTGAATTAGAAGGAATGTATTCTTCTGTAAAAGTGGATAAGAACCTGTTTAAAATCTTCGTAATAGGAGAGAAATGAAGGAAAGGACAATCATTTGCAAGCTGGTG
>NZ_JAPQLG010000154.1:0-1864 GCF_028982005.1 Wolbachia endosymbiont of Drosophila bocki
ACCAAAATACAGTAAGTGTGAGATAGTAAATGCAATTCTTTATATACTGCGCACAGGATGTCAATGGCGCTATTTACCACACGATTTTCCGCCGTGGAAGGCTGTGCATGAACAGTTTAGAAGATGGAAAAAGCAGGGAATTTTTGAGAAAATGAACTATGATATCACTAAATATAGTAGGTCAAAAATGGGAAGCCGAGCGCATGCATAGTGGACAGTCAATCGGTAAAAACCACGGAAAAAGGGGGGTCAAAGGTTATGATGGTGCGAAAAGGGTAAAGGGGAGAAAAAGACATATAATCACAGATACTCAAGGATTTGTGCTTGGTTGCTATGTAGGAGCTGCAAGCGAAAATGACAGAGATGGGGTGAAGATGGCATTGGACAATATGAAGGAAAAATACAGCAATATTAAGAAAATGTGGGCTGATATGGGATACCAAGGAAAAGATTTAAAGGATTACGTAAAGAGAGAATATGGGATAGATATTGAAATTGTCAAAAGGCCTCCATGTAGGTTTTGGGTGCATAAAGATACACCACTAGAACTATTGCCACAACGGGATCCTGGATTTTCAGTACAGCCGAGAAGGTGGGTGGTAGAGAGGACTTTTGCTTGGATCAATAGAAATAGAAGGCTATCAAAGGAGTATGATTTACTTACAACATCTACTGAAAGTTTCATATATCTGGCTATGAGTAAAGTTATGTTAAGTAGGGAATATGCTTGATTTACTGGTTTGTGGACAACCTCTAGTAGCGGAATGACGAATTTTTGTTTTTCAAATTGTCAGTAAATCTAAGTCAGTTTAGCTATATAAAACATAGTATAAAAAGAGCTATTTTAGCAAAATTTTAAACAAATAAAGTTAATTACTTCACAATTGATACCTTACGAGAAAAGCACATTTGATACAGATTTAAAATACAAGTTAACGAATTATTATGATTTTTACCAAGATAATAATATAGTAAGGTTTGGTAGTGAGGTATCAAAATGGGAAAATACACTAACGCATGGTTTTATAAGAAGACTGACCCAAATCATCACGATTGTGCAAATGATGGCACTTGCGGGCAATCTATAAAGGATTTTAGGATTGGTGATTCTGACATTTTCTTCTATGATAGTAATGGAACAGCGATTGCGCAGATACCTAAGTTGCCTAACGGAAACTCTATTACATACCGTAATAATTTATATAAAACTGCACAATCAAGAAACTTTGGTGAGAATACAAAATACGTAGGATTACAAGATGTGCTGCCTAATCAATTCAACTATAGGTGTAAAGATCTAGATTTCACCATAAATTTTGGTAGCCTATCACAACGCGAGCAAGATCAAGTAAAAATGGATATCCAAAGTGCTTATGATGCATATAAAGCAAAGTTTTGTATTGATAGACCAGAAGCTGTACAGATCTATATTTTTAATAATGAAGATGATTATAGGAAATATGGTGCTCTAATTCCGAGATTTGCTGGATATCAGAGTATGATTGATAATTCTGGGGGAATGGCATCTGGAGAAATCCTGATGTGCTATAAAACTGCTTATATGGATAATGTTTTAGCCCATGAATTGGGTCACGTATTTCAATTCAAGTTTTCCCCAACAAAAGTAAGAGAATTGGACTATGTAAATGGTCAGCTGATGGCAAATGCAATTGGACTTGAGGTAGAAGAAAAAAATTATAAAGCTATTTGCAAGCAGATGGGTGTAGATGAATATAAAGACCGTGGATGGATGTTTCAATTTAAATATAAGGACACAACTGGTAGTATATACCGCAAAGATCTTTCAGAAGCAGAGAAATTTCAAATTATACAACGTGTCAAGAATTCTGGACTAGATGAATAT
>NZ_JAPQLG010000155.1:0-8229 GCF_028982005.1 Wolbachia endosymbiont of Drosophila bocki
CTTGCAAATGATTGTCCTTTCCTTCATTTCTCTCCTATTACGAAGATTTTAAACAGGTTCTAAGAGATTTGAATAAAAAGAATATTTTACATAAGCAGTTACATTATTGTTAATTGACTGCTGCTTATTATAGAGTTTATTTCTGCACTTCTTCATAACTGCGACTCCACAACTTACCGCGTAATTCTTTTATTAAATTATTTCTTTTATTGAGACCTTTCTCCAGTGGCTCTATTATAAATTCTTCAAAAAATGGCTTATTTAATTCAATAATCTTAAATTTCTCCTCCGCTTCTTTATTGTTTGGGTTTTTATCTGAGTGATATTTTAACGATAATTTACGGTATTGTTGACTAAGCTTTTTCTTAATATTCTTAATGTCAGAATTTACCACATCCTCCTTTTGAATATTAAATGTTAAAAACAACTGCTTTAAAGCGTGGTACTCATTTTCATTCAAAACATTTCTAGCCACATTACACCTACAAATTAACTAACTATTAATGTTCTATAATATACATATTTCCAAACTATGTCAATTATTTCATAAATATCTTTGGTAAAAATTATTTCTGTTATGACTAGCATGATAAGTGTATGAAGCGACTAAAATTGTCATTACAGCGCTTAGTGTACGACAGTGCTCCAACATTTAGGGTTGCAGTTTTCATGGCAGATCTGAGTAGCTGACCCATCTAAGAGGTGTCATTCAAGTAGCTGACACTGGAATGGCTTTGTTGCATCGCACCTTATACGGTAGTAATTTACAATAAATTCGTGTAGCCATTTCGAATTTAGTCATTTCAGTGTTGGCTACTTGGATGACACCACCTGCTATGCTGCAAATTGCAACGTCCGTACACTAAAGTATAGTGTGTTACTAACGAAGGCAAACAAATATCTGCTTTATGAAAACGTTAATATTTTTCATTGAAATAATACATAAATACTAGAAAAACCTTGGCAGGTTATTCGCGTTTGATTATCATAGAGAATTATATAAATTAATAAATGATCTATGGCAAGTAACCCAGAAGAAAGAAATAGTGATAAACAAAAAGCGCTAGATAACGCAATAAGCCAGATTGAAAAAGCATTCGGTAAAGGTGCAATAATGAAGTTGAAGCAAAACCCTGTAGAAAAAATAGACACAATATCCACAGGATCAATTGCGCTTGATTCGGCTCTAGGTGTTGGAGGTCTGCCAAAAGGGCGTATAATTGAAATATTTGGCCCCGAGAGTTCTGGTAAAACCACTCTTGCCCTGCACGTGATTGCTGAAGCACAAAAAAAAGGAGGATCATGCGCATTTATCGATGCAGAACATGCATTGGATGTCTCATATGCTCGTAAACTTGGGGTAAGCACTGATGATTTAGTGATTTCACAACCAGACACTGGAGAGCAGGCGTTGCATATTGTTGAGTATTTAGTGTGTTCTGGTGCGGTTGATGTGATAGTTATTGACTCTGTCGCAGCATTAACTCCAAGAGCTGAAATTGAAGGTGATATGGGTGATCAACATATGGGGCTGCAAGCAAGGCTTCTAAGTCATGGGCTACGGAAACTAACCTCTGCCGTTTCAAAAGCGAACTGTATATTGATATTTATTAATCAAATTCGTATGAAAATAGGAGTAGTGTATGGAAATCCTGAAACTACCACGGGTGGAAATGCATTAAAATTCTATACTTCTGTAAGGCTTGATATAAGAAAAGTTGGTGTAATAAAAGACAAAGAAAATATTACAGGTAATGAAACAAGAGTTAAAGTTGTAAAAAATAAAGTTGCTCCTCCATTTAGAGAAGCGAAATTTGATATAATGTACAATGAAGGTATATCAAAACTCGGAGAAATAATAGATATGGGAGCAAAGCTTGGTGTGCTTGAAAAAGCAGGCGCTTACTATTCATATAACAACACACGTCTTGGGCAAGGAAGAGAGAATGTAAAAACTTACCTAAAAACAAACAAAGAAGTCGCAAATGAAATAGAAACGAAAATCAGAGATTTACTCAGAAATCATGATAATTCTATCATAATAGACGAGGATAGTGAGCAACTTTTAGAAGAATCAGTTTTCTGATCTAAACTTAGGCATTAGATTTTGTGTTGGACGGGTTGTTACAGTATGACGGTAATTCTATGTGCTAATATAACAATCTGTAATGTTACCTTGTATCAAAAAGACTTTGCTGAAGCAGTTAAAAAAAGCTTTTCATGAGAAATTATAAATGATAAATTGTTAACAATAGGTTATTGTTAATAAGATTATGTGTTTTGGTTTACCTAATGTAAACAGGGAAGGTTATTCATTTATAGTAGTTTCCTTTATAGTAACGTGTATAGCATTCTCTATATCTTGGGGGTTTGGCGTTACGTGCTTGTTTCCGACATTATTGTGTACTTATTTCTTTCGTGATCCAGCAAGAGCTGTGCCAAACAATAAGAATCTTATATTAAGTCCTGCTGATGGTGTGATTTCAAAAATTGAAGAAGTTAATTATCCTTTATCAGCAGAAAACGGAGAGGAGAAGAAGTTTACGCTTGTTAGCATATTTTTAAGTGTTTTGAACGTCCATGTGAACCGTATACCAATATCTGGTACGATAAAGGAAATGAGTTATAAAAAAGGCAAGTTTGTATCCGCAATGAGCAATAGGTCTAGTAATGAAAATGAAAAGCAGGTTATTGTAATTGAATACGAAAAGGGGAAAGAAATTATTGTGGAGCAAATAGCTGGACTAATTGCACGTCGTATCGTTTGTAATTTAGGAATATCCCAGAACGTAAAAGCAGGTGAAAGGTTTGGAATTATAAGGTTTGGCAGTAGAGTGAATATCTATGTTCCTGCTGATACAGAAGTCAGAGTTTCAGAAGGGCAAACTGTTATTGGTGGTGAAACAATTATAGCAAACTTAAATAAGGAAAACGTTCAAGAGAAGCTTACTTTTGACGTTATATGAATAACGATGGAAGTAACAGTAGATTCTTACCTATTACTAAATTATTCCCAAACTTTATAACTTTATTGGGTTTATGTTCTGGTCTCACTTCGCTTAAATTTACATTTAATGAACAATGGGAATTCTCAGTAATTTTTATCATCATTGCAGCAATAATAGATGGAATGGATGGCAGAATAGCTAGAATTCTAAAATCAACTAGCGATTTTGGAGCCCAGCTTGATTCTTTTGCAGATTTTCTAAATTTTGGTGCAGCGCCTGCATTTCTTTTGTATTTTTGGAAGCTAAACGAAATCAAAGTCATAGGTTGGATTTTAGTAATGATATACGTAATCTCCATATCAATAAGACTTGCAAGATTTAATGTTTCGCTACACTCAGAACAACCATACTGGGAAAAATTTTTCTTTTCTGGTGTTCCAGCTCCAGTGTGTGCTTTACTTTCTTTGTTACCAATAATTATTACCTTTCAATCTCATGAGAGTGAATACTTACTTCTCATAGAGCGATTTTTTAACACAAGAAACGTAGCTTGTTACTTTCTGGCCATTTCATTTTTTTCGATAAGTCACATTCCAACTTTCTCTGCAAAATATATTTATATTCCCAAAAGCCTATCCTATATATTTGTGTCATTTTTTGGAGTACTTATTGTATTTTTCATCAGTAAGCCCTGGATGACTCTACCAATTTTAGGTATAGTGTATACACTTACTATTCCAATAAGCATCGGGTTTTACATATATTTTACATATAAAACTCGTTAGCTAACAAAAAATAGAAAACTGCATGATTTTGAAGATAAGTGAACTATTAAATTCATTTCTGTATACAAAGATATTCAACATTCCATTTATAATTATTTGGGTAATTGCAACTGGAATCTTTTGTACTGCCCAGTTCAAATTCATTAACTTTAGGTTACTTAAATATGGAATACAGACGCTATTCAATCTAAAGTGTAATAACAGCAACAATGGCATAATCACTCATATTCAAGCGTTTGCAACAGTAATTTCAGGAACAGTTGGTCTTGGAACAATATCAGGAGTTGCAATAGCTATCACAATAGGGGGCCCAAGTGCAGTTTTTTGGATGGTAATTACCGGAATACTTGGTATGTCGATAAAGTTTGCCGAGGTGGTGCTTGCATTTACTTATCGCTCTGAAAATACAACTGGCGGGGCTTTTTATTACATGAAGTACGGGCTTGCAAAAATTGGATTTGCAAAAACTGGTAGATTTCTTGCCTTCACTTATGCGATTATGCTACTTATTGCAATGATTTTGGGCGGTATACCATTTCAAGCAAATCAAATAGCAGCACTATCAAATAACCTCCTAGAATACAACGCATCCATTATTATATCCCTGCTTGTCTTTATTGTAATATTGGGAGGAATAAAGCGCATTGCTTTCGTTTCAACGAGCTTAGCACCAATTATGATAGTGCTATATGTGGGTATGTGTATATATTTAATTTATGTAAACGGAAGTAATTTGCTGAATGCTCTATCCATAATATTCCAAGATATCTTCAATAAATCAGCTATAGGAAGCGGAGTATTGAGCGGATTAATAGCCGGAGTGAGAAGATCAGTGTTTGCTAACGAAGCAGGTACCGGAACAGCAGCTATAGCACATTCAGCTGTAAAAGAAGAAGATCCAATTAAAGTTGGGTGCGTTGCAATGATTGCACCACTTATAGACACAATATTAATCTCATTTTTGACTGGTATTGTGATAATTATCACTGGTATGCATAGCACTGATAACGTGGGTGATATTACACTAATTAGTTCGATATTTTCAACAGCTTTGCCCTTGTTCAGCAAGTTAGTTTTTCCGCTAATGATGTTTTCCTTTGCATTTTCCACAATAATAGCTTATTGTTGCTACTGCGAAGTTGCTTTGCTGTATTTATTTGGCAGTAAAAAAATACTGATACCGTTCCAAATTCTTATAGTGGTTTCAGTGTATATCAGCTGTATGTCAAAGAATATAGAATTTATATCTTATCTAGGTGACAGTTTGTTTATGTGCCTTATGATTCCGAATGCTGTTGCAATATATCTACTAAGAAGGGAAGTTTTGAATACAATAGATTCTTATTACAATTCTAAAGGGTATTAACATGATTTATAGATTGCTTTGTATGGTGTTATTTTGCCTATTGTTTAATGATGTGTACGCTGCTTCAGGTTTTTACGAAAGTTATGACGCTGTGTTGAACGGAATAAATAATTTCATGAATGAAGTACTGTTTTTCAAGATCCTTTACGTGCCATTTATAATCCTTCTACTGGTTTTTGGTTATGTGTTTCTAACATTACGGTTTAGATTTCTCAACATAAGAATGTTTAAGCATGCATTTGCTATTTTATGTGGAAAATATGACACGAATCACCATGATGGTCATATTACGCATTTTCAGGCATTTATGACTGCACTTTCAAGCACAGTAGGTCTTGGAACTGTTGCTGGAGTCGCAATTGCAGTTTCAATGGGAGGGCCAGGAGCGGTGCCTTGGATGATGATTACAGGTTTTTTTGGTATGTCAGCAAAATTTGCTGAGGTAACGTTGGCGTTTAGACATAGAACAGAAGATCAGGACCAATTGTTTAGTGGTCCCTTTCAGTATATAAGGAATGGTCTGGAGGAATTTGGATTTAAAAAACTTGGTATTGTGCTGGCTGCCATGTATGCAGTATTCTTTGTATTATCAGGTCTTGGTGGAAGTGTAGCGTTTCAAACCAATCAAATGGTTTCAATATTATCTGGCTATTCAAGTTGGGTAGATGGTCACTCTTGGTTTCTTTCTTCCATAATCTCTGCGCTGCTTGCTCTAGTGATTATTGGCGGAATTAAAAGGATAGCTAGAGTATCTTCTGCACTAGTGCCTATTGTGTCACTTATATATATCTTTAGTTGTATTGTTATTATTGCATTTAATATTCATAACCTTGGTTATACGTTAAAAATATTATTTTCCACTATGATAGATTTCAATGCTGTTGGTGGAGGGATGGTAGGAGCATTTGTTGCTGGAATTCAAAGGGCAATCTTTGCCAGCGAAGCGGGTGTTGGTTCTGCTTCAATTACTCATGCAACAACTAAAGATGAAGAACCAGTAAGAACTGGGCTTGTTGCTATGATAGAACCATGCTTTGACACAATGTTAATTTGCTGTTTAACAGGAATAACAATAGTAATAACAGGTGCATACCAGACTAGTGTTGGTGAAGGGATATTAATTACTCAAAAGGCATTTGAGACAGTTTCTCCATGGTTTCCTATACTTTTAACCATAGCTGCACCTTTGTTTGCATTTTCTTCGGTAATTTCATTTGTATATTGTTGTGAAATGGGGTGGTTATATTTGTTTGGTGCAAAAAGTATAGTGATATATCGCATAGCGGTAATAATTGTGGCGTTTTTCTCTGGCCTTTCTAAAGACATAATGGCTATTGCTAATATTGGCGGAACTTTATTCTCTTGTTTAGCTCTTATCAACATGACAGCGCTTATACTGTTTAGTAATCAGATTAACGAGGAAGTTCAGTGCTACCTAAAAAGGCTGAGGAATAATAAAATCAATTAAATTTTGGCATATGCGGAGAGGTATAGCTATAATAAGTAAGATTTCCCTACGTCGTACCGCCGCGGTATCTCAGCATAGATCCCGCTAACAAGCAGCGGGATGACGAAATTTTGCGATTATTAATCAGTAAATTTTACCTGTGTTAGTTATAGTCCTTACACTATCCTACATACTCGGTTCAATACCGTTTAGCTTAATTATTACAAGAATAAAAGGGATAAACTTAAGAGAAGTAGGTTCAGGAAACATTGGTGCTACAAACGTTGCAAGGACGGGAAATAAATTTCTTGCTGCTTTGGCATTATTTCTGGATTCCTTCAAGGGATTTATTGCCGTTTATATAGCACAACAATTTTGTGATAATAACGATTTTTATATATATGTATCTGCAATTTTAGCAGTTTTAGGACACATGTTTCCTATTTGGCTAAAATTCAGTGGAGGAAAGGGCGTTGCAACCACTCTAGGGATACTGATAGCATTTAACATTGATATTACTTTAGTATTCGTAATAATTTGGATAATAGTTTTTCTTGCCTTTAGATACTCTTCCCTTGCTTCACTCAGTGCTACTTCAACGGCTGTAGCATGGTCCTTTTTTTTTCAGAGGAATTTGTTCTTAACATTACTAATTATAGGAGCACTGGTCTTCCTAAAACACCACAGAAATATTGTGAATCTTCTGCAAGGTAAGGAAAATAAATTTTTATAAGTGTGCTGACTCTGTTGCTATATTACTAACAGATACTTCATGCGAGAAACGACTTGAGACTACTTCTTCTACTTCTTTTATCATTTCTTCCATGTTTTTTCCACTTTTCTTACATGCATCATCAAGTGCTAATTTTAGTTTACGTATATCATTCTCTTCTAGCATCTTATTCATTTCTTTTTTCGTTATCTCTAATTTTTTTAGTAAGATGTTCTCCATTATCTCTCTCTCATCACCTTCATACTGGCCACTTAGTCTGCTATATGCAATGCAACACTTCTTTTCTCGCGGCAAGGTTGACAGACCCCGCAATGTAACATCCACTTGAACTTCTATAGAGTTAACTTCCCTAGCCTTTTCAGCAGCTTCTGACCTAAATTTCTCAACTTCTCCTATTATTATTTTGTTAGCTATTCTTTTAGCTCCATCCAAAGATGAATCCTTGAGAGAAAAATCTGTCTCGAGTAGATCTCGATTTAATAGCTCTAAGAATACTTTTTTTCCGATGTTTTCGAGTAAACTTTCTTGGTCACCTAAACCATGCTCCTGCAGTTTATTTCTCATGTGCTGAACCAGCTCACAACATTGTAATTTATTTAACTTTATAGAGCTAATATTTTTCATTAACGTCAGCACAATTTGTTCACTATATTGAGAAGTAATACTCAATAATTTTCTCATTAAAGGAATACTTACTTCTGAAATAAAATCATCAACTATTTTTTGACTTTCATCATCTTCATAACCATTTTGAACGTCATACCAAGCCTTAAAAATTTCTTTATTGTTTTTCTTGTTTTTTAACCTGTCTAACATGAACTTACGTGCTTCATTTTGTGCTCCTGGAAGTAATATTTGCCTAGGAGGAGTAAATCCAATTTCTGGATCAGGATGAATACCCTCTAGCGTGCTTAACATTCTATAGATAATACCGGTGAAGCAAGTGTTAG
>NZ_JAPQLG010000156.1:0-5231 GCF_028982005.1 Wolbachia endosymbiont of Drosophila bocki
AAGTAATCCTTACCTTTTAATCTGCAGATTGGCGAAAGCAAATACAATAGCTTCGCTATCGTGATAAGGGGGCTGGCGAGGTTTGTCAAGCAAGTTTTTTGTTTCTGCGGACTACCTAGATTAATATTATATAGAAGGTTTGCTGCCAATAAAGCCTAAACTTACCAAATACATTTCTGTAGATTCAGATCTACTTGACTTTGGTTTAAAGTATTTTACTGTTTTAAACATTTTTTTTAGCTCGTTACAAAAATCTTTATCAGATTCTCCTTGGAAAATTTTTACTACAAACGTGCCACCATGGCTCAAGAAATGCTTCGCAAAATTGAGCGCTGCCTCACATAAAAGCATAATTCTGATATGATCCAACGATTTTAAACCACAAGATTCGGGCGCCATGTCAGATAAAATTACATCAAATTTTTGATCCTTGAATTTTTCTCTTAAAATTTCAAACTCATTGATAATATCACATTGTATAAACTCTACTCCATTAATTGCGTTCATTGGTTTTATGTCAAGAGCAACCACATTTGCACCTTTCTGAGATGCAACTTGTGACCATCCACCAGGAGAAGCACCAAGATCAATAATTTTCTGCCCTTCTTGGAATAATTTAAATTTGTTATCCATTTCTACTAGCTTATATGCTGAGCGTGACCTATAACCATCCTTGCTGGTTTTTTGCACATACTGATCATTCAAATGACGATGTAGCCACCTTGTTGAAGATAGTTTTCTGCCTCTAGCCGTCTTTACTCTAGTTTTTATTGCTAATACCCTACTTATTATTGATTATATCTTTAAGCTCTTTTTCAACTACTTCTTTTACCAGTGCATGTAGATATTTATTCAGCCATTCTGAGAGCTGAGGTTTTAAAAGAGATGTAACTAATTCTTCAACAGTAAGGTTCGCTTTTTTTTGTTGTTTATGCTGTAATTCGTTTTGCATTTTTCCAAGCAACGCTTTGATCTCTTCCATATTCTCTTTTAAAATTAGATGATCGTTATTTTGCGCTTGTAAGCCGCTATTACCCGCTTTGTTATTACTCATTTGGATATTATCGTACAAATAAATATCTTTTTTTTCTTCTGAATTGTAGCTATGGCCATTAAATTGGTTATTGTTGCAAGCCATTTCCTCACTTTGGTCATCATTATCAATGTCCTCTTTTTCATTATTTTCTTTTTTGCCATCTTCTTCTATTTCTTCTGGATACTCTTCCTCAAGGTATAGCACATCATCATTTTCATCCTTTATTTCTGCTTTATCGTTACTCGCGTTTTTACCCGATATAGCTTTTTTTATATCTTCTAGGATATCTTTTACAGACTGATTGCCTTGTTCATCATGCATAGTGCTAATACCATTAAATTTAGAGGTCTATACTATTTATCATAAAAAGCAAGTTGTAAACACTAATCACATAATTGCTTTTTGCTTCAACTAAGTCCGAACGTGCTTTAAATAATGCATCTTCAGTGTCCAAAAGGTCAGATGTACTCTTTAAATTTAAGTTTACTTCTTGCTCAACTCCTTCCAATGCTAGAGCTGCTGCTTTTTCCGCTTCTTGACTTGCTTTGATAATGGCCTTTGCTGTCAACACATTATTCCAAGCATTTACAACTGCTTGTTCTATATTTTTTACCGTTTCATAATAATCGTAGGTAGATTTTTTTGCATCCATTTTAGCTTTACTGACACCAAAAGCATTAACTCCTCTCTTAAGGATTGGAACATCAAGAGTAAAAACTACATGAACATTTTCTAATAGTTTGTCTACCTTCATACCATCCTCCCCAAAATTTTTGCTTGCACTTAGATTTAAAGAAGGAAGCCACTTGGAGCTTTCAGCAATCACTTCCATTCCGGCTGCTCTTTTTTGATAAACTGCTGCTTTTAGAGATAAATTATTGGTTTTTGCTAACTGTAAACATTCACTTAGCTCTGGAACAGAAGGTAGTTTATCATTAGCTTCAGAAAGGTCATCAGCATCTTCGCCAATCAAATGATAATAAGCAATATTTACCAACTTTAATTTACCTTCAGCATCAACTCTTTCGGACATAGAAGACGAAAATTTTGCTTTTGCTAACAAAACTTCAGCATTGGTTACCTCTCCAAGGGAAAAGCGTTTTTTCATAGCTGACAAATGTTCCAAAGAAACGCGTTCTTTATGTTCTCTGAGCTTTAACATTTCTGTCTTTTGTAAAACATTAACATATGCTTTCACAGCATTAAGTGCAAGCTCTTGTTTTAATTGCTGAAATCGCATCTTTTCTGCTTTGAGAAGATGGCTTGATCGACTGAATGTGGCAAAGGTACCACCGCCATCGATTAATTTCTGGCGCAATGTAAGTTTTTTTTCAGATGTATCAAGATTAAAGTTACTATCGAAATTGTATTGCAAATTAATGTCAGGTAAAAATCCAGCTAACCCAGAAGATTTATAGCGTTTTTCTGCGCTTTTATATTGGTAAAATTGAGACTTTATTTTTGAGCTATTTTTGATGGCTTTGCTTATCACTTCTCCCACATCGGTTGCATAGCAACTTATAGTATTAAAAATGATCGCAAGTGTGATAATCAATCGAAACATTCTAATTCCTATGCATATTGGTTGCCCAGCTCAATTACTAACATAAATTGCTTTAATAATCAATAACTAATATTGTTGACACTATTGAGAAATTAAGTATATCATAGCTTACTATTGTTGGATTAAATAATGAAGACTTTTTTCTTAAAGGAGAAACAAATCAATAAAAAGTGGTTTGTCATAGATGCAGAAGGATTAGTGGTAGGGAGGCTTGCAGCATTTGTAGCGACACTATTACGTGGAAAGCATAAACCTGAGTATACACCTCATATGGATTGTGGCGATAATGTAATTATTATCAACGCAGAAAAGGTGCATTTCACCGGAAAGAAGCTTAAAGATAAAATTTACTATAAGC
The DNA here is from genome assembly GCF_028982005.1 of Wolbachia endosymbiont of Drosophila bocki. Taxonomy (NCBI): domain Bacteria; kingdom Pseudomonadati; phylum Pseudomonadota; class Alphaproteobacteria; order Rickettsiales; family Anaplasmataceae; genus Wolbachia; species Wolbachia endosymbiont of Drosophila bocki. The sequence continues at coordinate 2,959 of NZ_JAPQLG010000156.1, forward strand.
ATACAGGTTATTCTGGTGGTTTGAAGAAAACTACTCCAGATAATATTTTAAATGGCAAATTTCCTGAGCGTGTAATAAAAATGGCAGTGAAAAGGATGCTTGATGATGGGCCTATGGCACGTAGACGCTTTGAAAATTTGTATGTTTGTTCTGGTTCAGAGCATAAGCATCAAGGACAGCAACCTGAAAAGATAGATTTTGCCTCTTTGAATCGTAAAAATAAAAAGTAATGGAGTAAAAATGAAGAGTTCTACAATAAATAACAATGATTGGTCAGAAAAGACAATTAAATCAGCGGTTGATTCGCTTGGTCGTTTATATGCTACAGGCCGAAGAAAAGAATCTGTAGCAAGGGTATGGATAAAGCCGGGGAGTGGAAAATTTAGTGTTAACAAAAAAGGCGATCTAATTTCTTATTTTAAAAGAGAGTCAGTGTGCCAAATAGTAAAAATGCCATTTGTTGCAACTTCCACATTGGATAAATACGATGTATTTGCAACTGTAAAAGGTGGAGGGCTATCTGGTCAAGCAGGTGCTCTAGCTCATGGAATAAGCAGAGCTTTAAGTAGTGTAAGCCAAGATTTGCATTCTATACTACGTAATGGTGAGTTCTTAACTAGAGATTCACGTGTTGTTGAACGTAAGAAATATGGTCAACATAAAGCTCGGAAAAAGTGTCAATTTTCTAAGAGATAGTTATTTTATAGGGGTGTTTTTTTGTAAGTATTATACAAATATTTGCAAAAATGTACGATATCCTCTATTTTTGTGATGAATTTAGTTGACTATCGGTGTCAACATAATATGCTATTTGTGTGATTTTTTCGATATTAAGGTAATTTATGAGTAAAGAAGATATAATAAAGCAATTAAAGGAAGATTGTTCTAGTCAGAGTATAGATATAACAAAATCTGATTTGAGCGAGATTCATGATGCGTTTATTAAAATAATAAAGAATGAGCTGCATGGGAAAGGTGAAATACGTTTGCATGGAATAGGAACATTTTCTACTGCTATCAGTCAGGAAAAACAATGTCGTAACCCCCAAAGTGGTCAGATCATGACTGTTCCTAAAAAGACAAGGGTAAAATTTAAAGCAAGCCAAACTCTTTTAAGTATTTTAAATGAGAAGGAAAAAGCAGCAGTTAGTTAGACATTGTCATTTTTATTGTTTTTACTACGCTGTGTAAGCCGTAAAATACAGCTTCGCTAATTAAATAGTGGCCTATGTTAAGAGCTGAGATGTGAGGTATTCTTGTCATCTTCTTAGCGTGTTTATAAGTTATGCCATGTCCTGCGTGGCATTCTATTCCTAATTTATTGACGTACCCTGCAGCATTAGTAATTAACTGTAACTTTTTTTCTGATGGATTATCACAGTAATCCCCTGTGTGAATTTCTATTATGTCAGGTTTTGTCCCTAGCTTTTCAAGATATTTTAGTTGATCAATATTTGGATCGATAAACAGTGAGACTTTTATGCTAGAGCTATGCATTTCCTCTATTATACTAGAAAGTTTACTGTGCATATTCACGATATCCAGGCCACCTTCGGTTGTTAATTCTTCTCTTTTTTCTGGTACTATACTAATCGAATAGGGTTTTACCTTTTTTGCTATTTCAAGCATTTCTTCCGTGGCTGCAATTTCAAGATTTAGCTCAGTGCTAATGCTTTTTTTTAGGTTAAATACGTCTTCATCTCTAATATGCCTTCTATCTTCTCGTAAGTGTACAGTAATAAAGTCTGCTCCAGCGTCAATGGCTATTTCTGCTGCTTTCAATGGATCTGGATAAGAAGTTCCGCGTGCGTTGCGGAGGGTTGCAACGTGGTCGATATTAACACCTAGTTTCACAATCTACCTCAGAAATTATTTGTAGATTATACATGTTATTAGGTTTTTTGCATAGTCATCGTTTAACCTTATCCAGAAAAAGTGGAGAGAAAGAAAAGAGTTTTTTTGGGTAAAATAAAATTTTGGAGGATTAGAAATGGTAAGAGAATATACAGCAGAATTCAAATTGGAAGCTGTTAAACTGGCAAATGAACAAAGAAAGGCAGGTCAAACAATTACAAAAATAGCAAAGGATTTAGGAATAAAGGGTGGTTTATTAGGAAAATGGATAAAGAAACACAACGAAAAAAAGTCGGCAGCAGATGCATTTCCAGGTAGAGGTAACATGGCTCCTTACGACAAAGAGAGGTTTGATTTACAAAGCAAGAGTAACAAGGGAAAGAGACATTTAAAAAAAAGCCCTGGCCAGTCAAAAAGAG
>NZ_JAPQLG010000157.1:0-4494 GCF_028982005.1 Wolbachia endosymbiont of Drosophila bocki
ATAGATATACCTCTTTCTTAACTATGCTTATTTTACCTCATATTTTCGAGATCCTTAACAGGTTCTAATACGCTTTCATCGGGATAACAGGTTTTAATTACTTTTTCAGGGGATAACCCATGTTCTTGCACCTGAAAACTTACCCTTTCGTCCTTTTCAGATTTCACTGCCTTTTCGACGATGTTAATGTCGATATCTTTTACTTCTACTTTTCCCTCACGCTTCCGATTAAAAAGTTCTTTTAAGTTAAGTAAGGCACCACGACTTATATTAGCAACAACTGTTGTTTCTTGGTTTTTCTCACAATTAGAAAGAAATTGAAATGGAAACTCATTGAGATCATAGGCTTCTTCCTTATTGACACGATACTCTTCTTTCGTTTTACCTATTATCTCCTGTAAATATTCTTTTACATCAACACCATCATCAATTAAACTAGCAATCTTCTCATTTTCTGCAATAAAGTTAGTATGAGGAGGATCCAAAGCATAATTATTTAAGTTAAACCAATAAAGCAATTCTTTAAACAACTTTTCTTCTTCCTTTTCCTTAGTAACTTGCTGTTTTTCAGGTTCCTCATTAGAAACCTCAGGATTTAAGAATGTTGAATCATTCCATGCTATAGGAGAAGGAATCGATGATGATCTTTTCTGATCCGGAATATTATCCCCTGTTAGCATACCTTCACCAGCACCTAAAGATAGCTGTGATTGATCACCAGTGGATTGACTTGAATCTATTTTCCCCGGCACCAACTGAAACAGCCCCCCCTTTTCCTCCCTCTCTTTCCGACCATTGCCTGGGAGGCCCCTCTAATGCTCCATCCTGACTCCGCGTGGGCAACCTCTGTGTCTGTACCTGCTCAACCGATGATCTTGGATCACCACTTGGAGAACGTGCAGCAGAATCCTTAAGTTGTGGAGGTGACTCACCAATACCACTATCTCTGTCTTCTTGCCTTTGTTTGGGCGGTGTTCTTAGTCCACTCGGTCCTGCATGTGTAGGAGAATTGAGTGGCGACTGTGCAGGCGACAATGCTTGAAAACGAAGCCCAGGATCAATGGACAATTCATGGTCTTTGTTGATTACAGACTCTTGTATTACCTTACTCATTACACAGCGTGAGGTTTCCTTATCATAAAAATTTATGCCATATATCCCTTTCACACAATCTTCTCCTAACAATTCCACTAACTGTTTCTCAGTGATACACCCATCAATATTATGCAATACAGAACAACCAAATACTTTATCGATATTTTTTGCCTCTTTTTGAGTTAGAAACCTAAAGCTCCCGTCAGCACTTGGCACAATAGGTATAAAAACTGAATTTTCTTTACTATCTAAATAAGATGCACAAAAGGTATGGTAAAATTGAATACTTGATTTAGCATTGATTAGACTAACTATTCTGTGCTTCATTGATTCAACATACTTATTCTCACTGCTAGGAACTTGGAGGTAACGCCCCTCAAGCCAAAAACTACGCTCTATCATTCTATCAATAAGTGGAATATTATTTTTGAATACATCCTTAATATATACATAATCACCTTCGACGTCAAAGAGTTCAGAAGAAACATTATTATAGCTTGTAATATCTGACTGAAATAACTCTACAAACTTATCCCTTACTTCTTTATCCTCACAGTACATGCAATATAGATAATACTTGTGGTCAAATTCCGCATATCCAAATGAATTATCTATATATTCTACTCCAAAAATCTCTCCAAGTTTTTTTCCAATGTCTTTTGCAAATGAAAACATTAAGTAGCATTTTAAGTTAAGAATTGTACCTTCACTTACTGGAACTACATATTTTATACCTTCCTTGCTAGGCTGCAATTTTCCTTCTGTTAAATTAAATGGAAAAGATCTCATATCAAAAGCTATACCTGCATCATCTTCAGTTATAAAAAACCTTTTTATTAATTTTTCCTTAAGGCTTTTCATATAACTCATGCCCCGTTTATAATCCATGTCTTTATCAAATTTAATGACAATACAATCCCCCGATGTACCTCCTTCTAAAGTTAAATTAGTATTAACAGCATTATAAAAAAGATTATCAGCGTTAAATGCTGTAATCAATTTCTCAGTCATTCCATTTTCAGGCATAACACCCCTCCTATTTAAATCAGCATAGACTTTTAACTTTTACTACTACCTTGACCACTAGATTGATTTTGCTTCTTTCTCTCTTCTTCCTTCTGTTTCCAGAATTTACTAAAATCATCAATCCTTTTTGGGTCCATTTTGCTTAAGTCAGCTTTTCCCCCTCCTGGTTTAGTATCATCACCATATTTTGGTTTAACGTAATCATCAACATATCTTGGCATGTTACCCTCCAGTAAAAATATTATGCAACCAGTCTACTAAAAATAAAATTAAGTGCAAGCACTTTTTTATATTTTTTTTCAAAAATTTTTATTCACTCTTTTTCACAAAATTCAGTTTTCTAGATTCCAGCGTCACGCGCTGGAATGACACCTGTATTTCTCTTTGCCATCAATCCCTACTCTTTAATGTCATACCAGTACCTCTTTTTCTTGTCATCCCAGTGCCCAGACACTGGGATCCAGTCTTTTTTGTCATCTGAAGCTAACACTAGCTATCCCCTCGATGGTGCTTTTTCTGGTGCCTTTCCTATTGAATCCACATGATTATTAACTTTTACACCATCAATCAATCTTTTTGGTGGTTGAGCATCACTCGCAGGATTATGATGAGGTTTGTGCTCAGCACTAGCATTAGCTTGCATATTACAATTACCCAACTTTGCTTTTTCCTCTCCTGTCACATTATCAGAGTTGAAACCTGCTTTCTTCATTATCGCTCTTGGCTTCTTTGCTTCAGGCATCTTCTCCGCAGATTTCGGTAGACACACCTCTTCCTTCGGTTCCTCAGGTTTTGCTTTTTTCTCTTCTTCCATTTTTGGTTTTGTTTCCTCGCGGTTCTCATTGTTTATAACCTCCTTAAATATGGAAGGCATTATAGGCTTTGGTAAAAGATCAAGCTCTGGTTTGCTCAGAGGGACTGGCCTTACAAATTCGGGTGAAACTTCAAAAAGGGAAACTGGCACTTTAGGTTCTTCTCTTTCATCTACCTTGATTTCTACGTCTTTATGAACTTCTTTAATTGCTTCTAATGATGTTTTTTCTGCTTTTTTGTCTTCTTCTTCTGTAGATGCCTCTACCGCAGCCGCCAACTCAACTCCAAACATCTCTGCGAACATTGTAACAATCCATCCGACAACGGCCATTTGTAACCTGAGTTTCAGATCTTGCAATGCAGTTAATCTTTCTAACGCCCTTGCAAACTCTTCTTCTGATAACTCACCTCTGCCTAATTTCTCCTGCAATTCTTTTATCTCTTTGTCCAACCTCTGATTGAAACTTAAATCGCGTGCAAAAATCTTCTTGATTAACTCCTTAAGCTTATCACGCAAAAACTTCATTATCGCAGCAATCAGGTTTTTTTCTTTCTTCTCCTTGAGCATTTGGTAGATTTTCGGATCATCTACATCTACTTCAAAAAGGGTAAAGAGAGATTCAAAGAAATTCCAGAAATCTCCGAGTACTCTTCCTTTTTCACAAGTGAAGTAATCCTCATCATCACCTTCTCCGATATGTAGCTCTGCTTGAGATGATATTTCATCGATACAACTAGAAGCCTGACGCTCACACTCGAGCCTCCTGAGCAAATCTTGTCTGGTGAGCTCCTCTATGGCTGCTTTTAGTTCATTTAGCTTCTGCTCTGCAGAGAAATCTTGCTCCCTGATTTTTCCTTGGAAGATTGAGCTACCGTTTTCGTTATTATCTGAAAAATTTTCCATTATTTTTGCCTCCTCAATAAAATTACTGCCTTTGTTGTTACCTGAAAAGCTTTCCACCATTTTTACTTCCTTCATAAAACTTAATAATTTAATTCTACAGTACTAAATATTTAAGAACTATTAATGTAAAGATGTCAATAAAATTATTTACATTTTTACACTATATATATATTATATCATGTGCTATTTAACCTTTCAATAATATCTTTATCTTTACGGCTTCTTCAAACTCTAGCATGCGCTTTTCTTAAATTATCCTTATTAATATTTGCTTTTGCCTCTATCCCACTTTTTCTTGTAAAGTATTTGATATAGATTTTATTATACTCTTTGGCACAACGTTTGTAACATACTTTGTCTATAAATGGAAATTATTATACTTGCAGCTAGACACAATTTGAAATAATTTACACTATAAAGTTAAGGAACGAGATCCCAGTGTCACGCACTGGGATGACAGCAGTCCTACGTCATACCGCGATTCATTCGCGGTATAGATTCCGCTAACAAGTAGCGGAATGACGAATTTTTGTTTTTCAAATTATCGTAAGTCACTTTAGCTATATCAGACAATAGAGGCAGTGCGTAGAGGAGCTCACCAGACAAGATTTGCTCAGGAGGCTCGAGTGTGAGCGTCAGGCTTCTAGTTGTATCGA
>NZ_JAPQLG010000158.1:0-1624 GCF_028982005.1 Wolbachia endosymbiont of Drosophila bocki
AGATATACCTCTTTCTTAACTATGCTTATTTTACCTCATATTTTCGAGATCCTTAACAGGTTCTAAGAGAATTGAGAGCTTTTGCAACTAATGATGGTGCTCACATGATACTCGAATTTGGAACAGAGTATGATAATAAAGAAGTGCTCGATAATGTCCGTTCAAAGCTTTCAAACATAAAATCGAAGTTACCTGTTGAAGCGGAATCTCCAATAATAAATGAAATAAACTTGAGTCTATTTCCCATATTAAATGTTGGCTTAATTGGTAATCTGCCAGAAAGAGCCTTAACTGAAATAGCACGCAAGTTAAAGAAAGAAATAGAATCTCTGCCAAATGTTCTCAAAGTTGAAGTGGCAGGTATTCGTAAAGAAACAGTGGAAGTTATAATTGAGCCCACAGTTCTAACAAAATATAACATTCAATCAAACGAAATATTCCAAGCTATATCAAGCAATAATAGACTAGTGGGAGCTGGGTCACTGGCCGGTAAATATTCGATTAAAATATCAGGGTTATTAAAAGATATAGAAGATATTATGAATATTCCTATTAGATCTCAAGGCGATGCAGTTTTGAGAATCAAAGATATAGCAAAAGTATACCCTAGGTTTGAGGATCACCAAGGATTTGCTCGCATTAATGGATTACCTAGTGTCATGCTAGAAATTTCAAAACGTAACGGAAAAAACATAATAGACACAGTAAATCAAGTAAAATACTTAATGGATAAGGCAAAAGATCAATTACCTGAAAATTTAAAAGTGGTGTACTTAAACGACCAGTCAAAAAACGTCCGCGATGTGCTTGATGACTTGGAAACCGGCATAATATTTGCTGTGTTGTTAATATTGATCATAATGATGCTTTCTATGGGAACAAGGATTGCTATTCTTGTGGCACTCTCGATACCCGGTTCCTTTCTCATTGGGATAATAGCTCTTTACTTTATGGGTATAACCTTAAATATCGTTGTGCTCTTCAGTTTAATTATGGCTGTTGGCATGCTGGTTGATGATGCAATTGTGATCAGCGAATATGCCGATAGAAAGATGATCTGCGGAATGGATAAAGTAGAAGCTTTTCACACTTCAGTTCGTGATATGTTTTATCCGGTTCTATCATCAACGTTAACTAAGTTAGCAGTGTTTTTTCCTCTATTATTCTGGCCTGATACTGTTGGTAAATTCATGCAGTACATACCAATTACAATAATTCTAACTTTGACTGGATCGCTCATTATGGCTTTGGTTTTTATACCAACACTTGGTGCAATATTTGGTAAGCCTTCGATAACTTCAAAAAAAGAAATAAAAAAAATGAGTGCTATAGAAAGTGGTGAAATAAAAAATGCTGGGCCTATAATAAGAGCTTACGTACGCATGCTAGAGAAGGTTTTGGATCATCCTAAAAAATTCGTATGTGCTACTGTATTCGTTTTGTTTTCATTTAGTGTGCTGTACTTTACTTTTGGTCCTGGAGTAAAGTTTTTTCCGAAAGTGGATTCAGATAATATTTTAATCAGTGTTAAAGCAAAAGAAAGCTTATCAGCCAAAGAACGAGATCTGATACTCAAAGAAGTGGAAGAACGCATTTTGAGCATTGAAAAAGAAATTCATGTTTC
>NZ_JAPQLG010000159.1:0-21582 GCF_028982005.1 Wolbachia endosymbiont of Drosophila bocki
TTGCGTTTTGCGATAAGAGAAGGCGGTAGAACTGTTGGTTCTGGTGTTGTTTCTGAAATTTTGGAGTGAGTGTAGTAACTAAGATGAAGCAAGATATATATATTAACATTAAGGCTTTCGATTGTTCTTTATTGGAGGAGTGTGTTCGAAAATTTGTTGATGAATTAAAGCGGTCCAGTGCAAAATTATCTGGTCCGATTGCGTTGCCAAGGAAAGATTCTAAATTTATTGTTAATAGATCTCCTCACGTTGATAAAAAATCTCGTGAACAGTTTGAAATGAGAACTTCTAGGCGTTTGATTGTTTTACGTGATCTTACTCCTACTATGATGCAGATGCTTACAGGTTTATCTTTTTCTGCTGGCGTAGAAGTGGATTTAAAAGTCAAGGAAGTTAAGGTTTAGGAGAAGGAAATGAAGAGAATAAATTCGCTGAGGAGAATTGGTTTACTAATGGTGAATATTGGTCATACTGCTATGTATTCTGACAATAGTCGCATGGCTGTAACTTTATTGCATCTCAGCGAAACTTATATTATTGATATAAAAGGACAAGATAAATGTGGCTATAATTCAGTCATTTTAGGCACAGGAGATTTTAAAAATATAGCAAAACCTCAGTTGGAATATTTAAAGAAAAAGGGTATAAATAATAAATGTAAGTTATACGAAAGTAGATTAAATGACCTGTCGGGAATAGAATGTGGTAAAAAAGTGGGAATCAATCATTTTGTGGTTGGTCAATATCTTGATATTACGGGTTATTCTATAGGTAAAGGATTTGCTGGTGTGATGAAGCGGCATAATTTCAGTGGGCTTAGGGCATCTCATGGTGTTTCTATTGCTCACAGATCACAAGGTTCCACTGGCCAATGTCAGGATCCTGGTAGAGTATTCAAAGGAAAGAAAATGGCTGGTCATTTAGGTAACAGCAGGATAACTGCACAAAATATGAAGATATTATCCATTGATCATGAAAATAGTATAATTGCTGTGAAGGGTAATAATGTTCCTGGGTTTAAAAATTCCTATGTTTTTGTAAGAGATGCAGTTAAAAAATCTTTACATAAAGATGTTCCTTTTCCGGTAGGTTTACTGTTAGATGTAAATGATGATGCTAGTAATTTGGTAAGTTAGTTATGGAATGTAATTTAGTTAATCTATCTAATGATAATGTAGGTACTGCTCAGCTCAATCCTTTGATATTTTCTGCTAAGCAAAAATTGAGTATTTTGCATGATATAGTGAGATGGCAATTAGCGAAGAGAAGAGCTGGTACTCATAAAACAAAAGGTATTAGTGATGTCTCTGGTACAACAGCTAAACCTTATGGTCAAAAACGTACCGGTAGGGCAAGACAAGGGAGCTTGCGATCTCCTCAATTTAGAGGTGGTGGGATTATTTTCGGCCCTGTTGTGAGGAGTCATACTTATTCTCTTAATAAGAAGGTACGCAAATTTGGTTTAAAAATTGCTTTATCTCTAAAGTATTTAAATAATCAAGTAATTATTCTGGATAATTTAAATATTGATGTGAAGAAAACGTCTGAAATGTGTAAATGTATTAAAAGTTTTAAATTTTCTTCCTTTTTGATAGTTGGTGATTATGGAGATGATTTGTTGCGTGCGGCTAAAAACTTGCACTATGTAGACTTAATCAAACCTATTGGGTTAAATGTTTTTGATATATTGAATCACGAATGCGTGATGTTGACAAAGGATACTTTAAAGCATCTTGAAGGTAGATTGTTATGATCAAATATAATAATATAATAAAATCTCCTATAATTACAGAAAAGGCCTCTTTTTTGAGGGAGAAGTTTAATAAATATTCTTTGTGTGTTTTTGTAAATGTAAATAAGCGTCAAATAAAGTTGGCGATAGAGTCTCTATTTGATGTTAAAATTTCTTCTATAAATGTTGTTAGAATTAAGCCTAAATATAGGCGTTTTAGGGGTGTGGTTGGTTGTGAAAAACAGAAAAAGAAAGTTTATTTTTCTTTGATGGATGGTCAAAAATTAGATATAATGAGCGTTTAGTATGGGTATGAAATTTTTTAATCCTGTTACTCCGTCTTCTCGTGGGACTGTGTTAGTAAGTAAAGTTGGTTTATCAAAAGATGAGCCAGAAAAATCTCTTACATCTGGTAAAAAGTCCAGTGGTGGAAGAAATAATCATGGTAGAATTACAACTCGTCATAGGGGTGGTGGTCACAAAAAGAAGTATAGAGTGATAGATTTTAAGCGTGATAGAAGTGGTCAAGGTATAGTTGAAAAAATAGAGTATGATCCAAATAGAAGTGGGTTTTTGGCGTTAATATCATATAAGGAAGATGATATTAAGTCTTATATATTAGCTCCTCAAGGTATGAAGCCAGGTGATGTTGTTACAGCTGGGAATGATGCTGATATTTTGCCAGGGAATTGTTTACTACTCAAGCATATACCTGTTGGTTCTTTCGTTCATAATGTTGAGCTGAAGCCGGGTAATGGTGCTGCGATTGCTAGAGCTGCTGGTTGTTATGCACAAATCGTTGGTCGTGATGGCCAATATGTTTTATTACGGCTCAGGTCTGGTCAAATTAGGTTGATTTTATCTTCTTGCAAGGCTACTATTGGTGTAGTATCTAATCCTGACCATAAGAATAGAAAGTTGGGTAAAGCTGGGAGAAGTAGGTGGCTTGGGATTAGACCTACTGTACGTGGAGTTGCAATGAATCCGGTTGACCATCCTCATGGAGGCGGGGAAGGAAAAACCTCTGGTGGTCGTCATCCTGTTACTCCTTGGGGTGTTGCAACAAAAGGAAAGAAAACTCGAAGGAGAAATAAATCTAGTGATAAGTATATAAAACAATTGAAAGGTTAGTTTATGAGTAGATCTGCATGGAAGCCTCCTTTTTGTCATCCTTCTGTATTAAAGTCGGTGAATAATGCTTTAAACAAGGGGTTTGTTAACATGGCTATAAAAGTTCATTCCAGGGCTTCTGTAATTCTTCCTAATTGTTTAGGTTTAAAGTTTGCTGTTTATAATGGTAAGGATTACATTCCTGTGAATGTTAATGATCAGAATATGATAGGTCATAAGTTTGGTGAGTTTTCACCCACTCGTAAATTTACTGGGCATAGTGGTGATAAAAAGGCGACAAGAAGGTAATTGATATGAAAAACAGAGATGTAATAGTTAAAGCTGGTTCTAGGGTTTTGAAATCAACTCCTCGTAAATTGAATTTGGTTGCTGGTTTAGTACGTAATAAAAAAGTTTCTTTTGCCACTGTGCAATTAAGATTTTGTGAAAAGAAAGCTGCAGGTCTTATAAGGAAGGTATTAAATTCTGCGATTGCTAATGCTCAAAATTATGGATTGGATATCGATAATTTATATATAAAAGAAATTTTAATAGGTAAGTCTCTTACTTTGCGTAGGGTATGTCCAAAAGCTATGGGTAGAGCTAATAGAGTTAGTAAACGTTATAGTAATATAACTGTAAAATTGGGGGAAATTGTATGATTCATAAAAATAGAAAATTAATAAGGAAAGTGCAAAAATATGGGAAACGTTAATCCTAAAGGATTTAGGTTAAAAATAATTAATACTTGGTCATCTATTTGGTATGCTGAGAAGGGTTATAAACAAGGGTTGCATCAAGATTTGTCTATTCGCAGTTATATAAATGAATCTTTTAAGCATGCTGGTGTTTCTAAAGTAATTATAGAGCGTACGATCGATTTGGTATCTGTAATAATACATTCTTCTAGACCTGGGGTGATAATAGGTAAGAAAGGCTCGGATATTGAGAAGATAAAGCAAAAGATAGCTGAAAAAGTAAAAAATAATGTGGAAGTGAATGTAGTAGGGGTTAAAAGGTCTGAAATAGATGCAGTTTTAATATCAAACAGCATTGCACAGCAGTTAGAAAAAAGGGTTTCATTTAGAAGAGCGATGAAAAAAGCTATTCAAAGTTGTTTGAGGATGGGTGCTAGAGGTATTAAAGTAAGTTGTTCTGGGCGCCTTGGCGGAGCTGAGATAGCTCGTACTGAGTGGTATAAAGAAGGCCGTTTGCCTTTGCATACTTTACGTGCTAATATAGATTATGCTTTTGCTGAAGCAAAAACTATATATGGCATCATAGGAGTTAAGGTCTGGGTTTATATTGGTAACTAATTAGGTATATTGAAATGTTTGTTCCTAAAAAAAGTAAATATAAAAAAGTATTTAAAGGACGAATTAAGGGTAACACGAAAGGTGGTAGCACATTATCTTTTGGAGATTATGGTCTAAAGGTTATGGAAGCAGGTAGGATTCAATCTAAGCATATTGAAACTGCAAGGCGTGTAATATCTAGAACATTAAAACGCTCTGGTAAAGTGTGGATAAGAATTTTTCCTGATACCCCTGTTAGTAAAAAGCCGGCGGATGTGCGTATGGGTAAAGGGAAAGGTGGTGTTGAGTTTTGGGTATTTAAAGCTAAGCCCGGTAGAATGTTGTTTGAAATTAGCAGTGATGTTCCCATGCATTTAGCAAGATTGGCGCTTGAAAAGGCAACTGCTAAGCTTCCTATGAAGTGTAAATTTGTATCTAATCATAATTAAATGGAGTTGCAATGGATATAGCTGACATTGAATCGAGGTCCTCGCAAGAATTGCATGAAATTCTTGTGAATTTGAGAAAAGAGTTTGTTAATTTGGTTTTTCAAAAGAAGCTGGGCCAGTGCAACAACATTTCGCGTTTTAGCTTAATAAGAAAGAGCATAGCTCGTATTTTAACTGCATTAAATAAAAGAAGAAGAGAGGAAAAGAATGCCTAAAAAGGTTTTTTGTGGTACTGTAACTAAGGCTAAGTGTGATAAGACTGTAAAGGTTTCGGTATTACAAGTGTATAAGGATGAGCTGTATAAAAAGGTTATAAAAAAATACAAGAAGTATACAGCACATGATGAGAATAATAGTTGTAAAGAGGGGGACAAGGTTTTAATACAAGAACACAAGCCTGTTTCTACTACTAAAAAATGGGTTATTGTTAATAGCTCACATTGAATAGGATGTTTATATGATTCAAGAAAATACATTGTTGGAAGTAGCTGATAATTCTGGCGCGCGTGCAGTGCTTTGTATTGGTTTATTGGGTGGTAGAAAGTCTGCATCTATAGGTGACACAGTTATTGTATCTACTAAATCTATTACTCCAAGAGGGAAAGTTGAGAAGGGAAAAGTATATAGAGCAGTTGTGGTGAGGGTGAAAAGCCCTATTAGAAAATCTGATGGTTCTGTAATTCGTTTTTCTAGCAATGCTGTAGTTTTGATTAACGATCAAGGTGAACCACTTGGCACTCGGGTGTTTGGTCCGGTAAAAAAGTTATCATCTGGTTCTTTTATGAAGATAATGTCATTAGCTGTTGAGGTTTTATAATGAGTGCTAAAATAAAAAGTGGTGACGACGTTATAGTTTTAACTGGTAAAGATAAGGGAAAAATTGGTAAGGTAATCAAAGTTATAGCACGTGATGCTAAAAAGAAAGTAATTGTTTCTGGAGTGAATGTGCATAAGAGACATACTAAACCAAAAGCTGGTAGTAGTGGTGGTATATTAAATAAAGAGTTAGCTATTGATATATCCAACGTTGCAACATTGGACCCTAAATATAAAACTCCAACTAGAGTGGGGTTTAAGGTTATAGACGGTAGAAAAGTGCGTTTTGCAAAAGTTTCTGGAGAAGTGATAGATTAGGTTGATATGTTTAAAGAATTGTATAAAGATAGCATAGTAAAGTCCTTGAAGGATAAGTTTAATTACGGCAATACAATGCAAGTGCCTAAACTTGTCAAGGTGTGTATCAATATGGGCGTTGGAGATGCTGCTGCAGATAGTAAAGCAATAAATGAACCACTTGATAGCCTATATTTGATTGCTGGGCAGAAGCCTTTATCAACTTTTGCAAAAAAATCTATTTCTGGCTTCAAGATCAGAAAAGGTGCTACAGTAGGTTGCAAAGTAACTTTGCGTAGAGATAAAATGTATGAGTTTTTAGAAAGATTGGTATATATTGCTTTGCCAAGGGAAAAAGATTTTAGAGGATTTAGTGTGAAGCAATTTGACGGTAATGGTAATTTTTCCTTTGGTATAAAGGAACATATCTCGTTTTTAGAAATAGGCTATGATAAAATAAGTAAAATTAGAGGTATGGATATTAATATTATAACAAGTGCAGTTAGTGATAAGGAAGCAAAGGAATTATTACTGGCTCTTAAATTTCCTTTTTTTGATTAATTGAGAGGAGAAATATATGGCAAAAAAATCTATGATAGAAAGAAATCTTCGCAGAATAAAGTTGTGCGATCAATATAAAGAAAAAAGAGAAAAATTGAAATCTATAATAAATAATAAGAATTTGTCCATTGTAGAAAGGTTTACAGCTCAAAGTAAATTAATTAAAAAATTGCCTAGAAATTCTTCTAAAACCAAAATTAGAAATAGGTGTGCTTTAACTGGGAGACCAAGAGGAGTATATAGAAAATTTGGTTTATGTAGAATTGTTTTGCGTGATTTATGTTCTTTTGGGCAAATTCCAGGAGTTACAAAGTCTAGTTGGTAAATATAATATAAGGAGTATATTGTGGCGTTATCTGATAGTATTGGTGATTTTTTAACAAGGATACGTAATGCTCAATTGGCAATGCATAGGGCAACAAGGGTACTATTTTCTAAGATGAATTCTTCTATATTGGAGATTTTAAAAGAGGAAGGGTATATCCTTGATTATGAAAAGCAAGTTGTAGATAATTTACCTTCTTTCATTGTAAAATTGAAGTATTATGAGAAGTCACCTGTAATTAGTGACATAGTTAGGGTGTCAAAGCCTGGTTGTCGTCGTTATTCTAAGTATAAGGACATTTCTAAAGCATATAATGGTCTTGGTATTTTTATTATATCGACACCCAAAGGAGTGATGACTGATTATAATGCACATAAGTTAAAGGTTGGTGGAGAAGTTTTGTGTCGTGTCTTTTAAATAATAGGAGAAATTCATGTCTCGTATAGGTGCTGCTCCTATCAATATTCCTGCTGGTGTTTCAGTTGAATATAATAATGGTAGTATGTTAATAAAGAGTGCTAAGGCTGAAAAGGAAGTTAGCTTGATCAGGGATGTTGTGTGTCAGATTATTGATAATCAGCTATTGCTTTCTGTTGATCAAGATAAGGATAATTATGATAAAATAAAGCCTATGTGGGGTACTTATAGGAGTAATATTAATAATATCATTAACGGCATGGTTGATGGTTTTTCTGTTAATCTTGAGATTAACGGTGTGGGATATAAGGCAGAGTGTGATGGTAAGTGTTTGACTTTGTATCTTGGTTATAGCCATAATGTTAAATATAAAGTGCCTAAAGATGTTGAGATTAAGTGCATAAAGCCAACTCACTTAGTAGTTAGTGGTATGGATAAGCAGAAGGTCTATATGGTGGCGTCTGATATATGCAAAATTAGAAAATATGATCCTTATAAAGGTAAGGGTGTTGTAATAAAAGGCAAATTTATGCTGCGTAAGGTTGTAAGTAAAAAGAAGTAATAAAAATGAAAAGATCGTATAATTTTTTAAGTAATTCTGAAAAAAGGAAGTTACGTAATAGAGCGAAGCTTGACAAGAGCGCTGAACGTTTACGTATATCCATATTTAAATCTAATAGGCATTTTTATGTCCAGTTAATTAATGATGTAAAAGGAATAACTCTCACTTCAGCTTCTACTTTGGATGCTAAAATTAAGGATGTATGTAAAGGGAAAGTCAACGCTGAAACTATAAAACAGGTTTCTTCTTTAATGGTTGAGCGTCTGTCTGGCATGAAATTAGAGCAGCAGCTTACGTTTGATCGTGGAGCGTATAAATACACAGGATTAGTTTCTCAATTTGCTGAGGCTTTAAGAAGTTCTGGATTTGAATTTTAGAAGGTTTTGAATATGGCTATAAAGAATTTACAAAATAATGATGATTTATCAGAGCTTTTGGTTTCGGTACGAAGAGTGACAACGGTTACCAAAGGTGGTAGAAGATTTTCATTTTCAATTTTGGTTGTTGTTGGCGATGAGAAGGGTAGGGTAGGGTGTGGAATAGGTAAGCACGCAGAAGTTGCTGAAGCAAGAGTCAAAGCTGTAAATGCTGCAAAGAAATCAATGATTAGAGTGTACTTGCGTGAAGGTAGAACTTTGCATCATGATATTAAAGCTAAATTTTGTTCTGGTGAGATAGTTTTAAGAACCGCAAGAGCCGGAACAGGTATTATTGCTGGTGGAGCGATTAGATCAGTTTTTGAGGTGTTAGGTATAAAGGATGTGGTAGCTAAATCCACTAGATCAAATAATCATCATAACGTTATATGTGCGGTGTTTAAGGCTTTTGATAGTATGTTATCTCCTCGTCAGGTAGCAAGCAAAAGAGGCAAAAAGATTAGCGAGATAGTTGGAAACAGGTAAAGTATGAATAATGCTGTAAAATTAAACTCTATATTTACTAAATTATCTAAGAAAAAGAAGCCTAAGTTGCTGGGTAGAGGTGTCGGTTGTGGTAAAGGTAAAACATCCGGTAGAGGGCATAAAGGGCAGAAGGCTAGAAGTGGAGTTTCTATAAATGGTTTTGAGGGTGGACAACAGTCTATATATACTCGTTTGCCTAAAAGAGGTTTTAAGCCTATACGTAGGAGCATATACTCTATAATTAATGTTGGCGATATACAGCGCTTAATGGAAGCTAAAAAAATAGTGAAAGACTCTGTTATAGATAAGGAGAGGCTGTATAAATTAGGTTTTATAAAGTCTATTAAGGATAAAATTAAACTTCTTAATAAAGGTAAGTTGAGCGAAAAATTTGTGTTTCATGTTGATTTTGCGTCAGAAGCTGCAAAAAAATCTGTAGCTTCAGTTGGTGGTAGTGTGGAAATACTATCGTAAGTCATGGGCAATAAATCAGCATTTAATAGCTTGGATCCTACGTTGTTATATAAAGGCGATTTATTAAAGCGTATATTTTTTACGCTAATAGCTTTAATTTGCTATCGCTTGGGTACTTATGTGCCTATTCCTGGAATTAATCTTGATGTAATTAATGATATATTTCCCAAAGATGGCTCAGGCGTTTTTGGAGTATTTAATTTATTTTCTGGTGGTGCATTGGCTAGAATGACAATTCTAGCATTGAACGTTATTCCATATATAATGGCTTCTATCATTATTCAGTTACTTTCTTCTGCGATTAAAGGAATGAAGGAAGTTAAGAATGATGGAGAGTCAGGCCGTAGAAAGATGAATTCTTATATACGCTATCTGACCATAGTAATTTGTGTATTTCAATCAATTCCAATTTTGGTTGGATTGGAAGGGATGAATAGGGAAGGGGTATTGGTTGTAATCGAACCTGGTGTTATGTTTCGTACAATAGGTGTTTTCAGCCTTTTAGGTGGAACTATGCTTTTAATATGGCTTGGTGAACGAATCAGCGCTAGCGGTATAGGCAATGGTATCTCATTAATCATTTTCACGGGTATAATATCAGAGTTACACAGCGCTTTATCATCTTTGTTAACGTTAAATAAAAACGGTAGCGTATCGTTATTTATTATCCTTTTTGTTTTGGTATTGTTTTTTTTGCTGCTACTCTTAGTCATTTTTGTAGAGTCTTCTTATAGAAAGGTTATTGTTCAACATCCTAAAAAGCAATTTAAAAGATTACATAATGACGATTTTACTTATATTCCATTGAAGATTAATTTATCTGGTGTAGTACCAACCATTTTTGCTAATGCAATTTTATTGACACCTATTTCAATTGCAAATTTCTATAAGGGGCACGCTTTTTCTGATTTTATTTTGAATTACTTTATGGCAAATAAAGTAGTATATATTGTAGCCTATTTGGTGCTGATAGTATTTTTTAATTTTTTCTATACCAATTTTATATTTAATCCAGAGGAAAACGCAGATTTTCTTAAAAAAAATGGTGGTTTTATACCTGGTAGAAGGCCTGGGAAACATACTTCTGATTACCTTCAAGATATAGTTTTTAAGTTGACATTCATTGGCTCTGCGTATTTGGTAGTCATATGTACTGTACCTGAAGTTATGAGATATTATTATGATATACCATTTATTTTTGGTGGGACGAGCTTACTGATTATAGTGAACGTTATTACTGATACTATTATGCAAATACAATCTTATATTTTTTCAAATAGGTACGACAACTGGATAAAGAAATATGAGTCTAAAACGAGGAAAGTAAGATGATCATTGCGATTTTTGGTCCTCCAGGTTCTGGTAAAGGTACTCAGTCAAGCTTGTTAATAGCAAAATATAATTTAAAATTAATTTCAGTAGGGGATTTATTAAGGAATATTATATCTAGCAGTAGTGAGTTAGGTAAAAAAATAAAGGGTACCGTGGAATCTGGTAATTTAATTCAAGATGAAATTATATGTGGATTATTACGTGACCAGCTTGCATTAGTGGATGATAATTGCTTATTAGATGGTTTTCCGAGAAATTTAAACCAGGCTCATTTTTTGACTCAAGTTTTGCAAGAAAAATATAATAGGGATGTTGACATTGTAGTTGAGCTGCAGCTTGACGATAATATTGCAATCGATAGGTTAAGAAATCGTCTCGCGTGTTTGGACTGTAAAAGCATATATAGTGTATCTTCTTTTAAGAGTACTACTTGTGCTAAATGTAAAAGTACGAGGTTAGAGAAAAGAATTGATGATGCTGATATGTCTGCAATTAATAAGAGAATAAGTGAATATCACCTTCAAATGAAAGGTTTACGCGAGTATTATAAAGGCAAATTATTAACAATTGACGCTAATTTGAGTGTTGATGAGGTAACGCAAGAGATTGAAAGTAAAATTTCTTGTAATTTGGTTTGACTCTGAGTTGTTTTATGGTATAAATTAAGAGTTGTTATTAATAAAGTATCGGGGTACCAGTGGCACGTATTGCAGGCATAAATATTCCAGTGAGGAGATGTGTTCCTTTTGCATTAACTTATATACATGGTATAGGTATTGCTACTGCGAATGTAATTTGTCACGCTTGCGAAGTTGATAAGCGCAAACGTGTTTCAGAATTACGAGATGAAGATATAGAAAAGATCAGCGGTTTCATTAGACAAAATTATGTTATAGAAGGTGAGCTCAGAAAAGAAGTGGCTATGAACATAAAATCTTTAGTGGAAATGGGATGCTATAGAGGGGTGAGGCATAGGAAAGGTTTACCTGTGAGAGGGCAAAGGACTCATACTAATGCTAAGACTCGTAAAGGTAGATCTCGGTTGCCTATTGCTGGGAAAAAATAAAATTTATTATTATTGTGAGTTTTAATGAAAAAAGTCAAAACGGTTGGTAAGAGTAAGAAGGAGTTTATTACTGGTGTTGTCCATATTCGTGCAACTTTTAATAATACTTTTGTAAATGTAACTGATGTTCATGGTAATACGCTATGTCAAACTTCTGTGGGTGCATGTGGTTTTTCAGGTTCGAGAAAATCCACACCTTATGCTGCAGGTAAGGCTGGGGAGTCTGCTGCGAAGAACGCAATGGAGAGATTTGGTATGAAGGTTGTCTCTGTAATAATTCGCGGTCCTGGCTTTGGTACCGAAGCTGCGGTTAAAGCACTTCAGAGCTGTGGGTTGACTGTGACTTCAATTGCAGATAAAACCGCAATTCCTCATAATGGGTGCAGGTTAAGAAAAAAAAGAAGAGTATAGGATATTTGAAAAGGTTGTTTTATGTATTATAATAATGATGTTTCTCTCTGTAGCAATTTAGATAAATTGATTAAACCTAGTTCAGTTAAGGTAATATCAGATGATTCAAGTGAAAAAAGTGATATAGTGCTAGAACCGTTGGAAAGTGGTTTTGCTTTAACATTAGGTAATGCATTAAGACGTGTAATGTTATCTTCTCTTAAAGGTAGTGCTGTTTATGGAATAAAAATTGAAGGTGTAACTCATGAGTTCACTTCAATTCAAGGGGTGAGAGAAGACGTAACTGATATAGTATTAAATATGGGTATGTTGAGGTGTAAATTAAATGGTGCTTCTAATAAATGCTTAAATTTAAACGCTAAAGGGCCTTGCCAGGTATTAGCTGGGATGATAGAAACTGATGATCAATGCTCTATTGTTAATGAAGATTTGTTAATATGTACGCTGGGGCAAAATGTGGAGCTTAACATGACCATATATGTGGCTAGCGGAAAAGGTTATCTTCCTGTAACTAAATATAAAGAAAATGAACTTTTGAAGCTTATGAGTGAACAGGATTTAATTGGTTTTATTCCAGTTAATGCTTTGTATAGCCCTGTCAACAGGGTTTCGTACAGGGTAGAGAACAGTCGTGTTGGCCAAGTGACTGATAAGGATAAGCTGATATTGTCAATTGAAACTGATGGTACAATTTCTCCGAGTCAAGCTGTTGACTCTGCTGCAAGAATATTACAGGAGCAACTTCAGCCCTTTATTAGTTCTGATGTAAGTTATAAAAAATCGCAGGTTTCTTCGTCTAGTGGTGCTAAAGATTTGGGTTATGACCCTGTCTTATTGCGTAAGGTAGATGAAATGGAATTGTCTGTCAGGTCTCATAACTGTCTGAAAAACGAAAACATCACTTATATAGGTGATCTTGTGCAAAAGACAGAAGGTGAAATGTTAAGAACTGCTAATTTTGGCAGAAAGTCTTTGAATGAGATTAAGGCAGTTTTGACTAATTTTGGCTTGTCTTTGGGTATGAATGTGCTAAACTGGCCACCTAAGGATATAGATGAGTTGGCTAAACAACATACTGATGAAGATTAGGTGATATATGAAACATGGAATAAAAAAACGTAAACTATCTCGTTGTACTGAACATAGATTATCGACGTTAAAGAATCTATCTATCTCATTAATTAACCATGAGCAGATTGTAACTACTTTACCAAAAGCTAAGGAACTTCGTCCATATGTTGAAAAGTTTATTACAATTGCTAAGAATAAGAATACTTTACATGGTAGAAGACTTTTGCTTTCACGCCTTCATAATAGTAAGTTAGCGGTTGATAAGTTATTAAACGTCTTAGCCAGCCGTTATCAAGATCGTAAAGGTGGGTATTCTAGAATAGTAAAATTTAGCACTCGAAAGGGTGATTGCGCTTCGATGGCAGTGATAGAACTGGTTGATAGGGATATTGCAGCAAGAGGTAAGGTTTATAGTAAAAATAAAGAAGGAGGCAAAGTAGTTACACAAAGTTAATTGTTATCATAATTGTTCTTCTTGTGGTAAGTGGGTTACGCTACTTTGGCGAGTTATTGGTTTTAGTATATTTAAAACTGAAATGGTATAATGTTATAAAACGCCGTTACCGTTGTAAGTTCGGTGAAATTGACTTAATTGTATCTAAAAAAAAGGAGCTGATTTTTATAGAGGTTAAAACAAGTTTACTTGGAAAAGAAATACCGATATCTCATCTTCAATGTCAGTCTATTATAAATTCTTCTAAGTATTTCTTAAGTAAAAACCTTAGTTTTTTAGATTATTCAGTCAGGTATGATTTATATTTTCTTTCCTTGAAGAGAAGACCTGTTTATATAAAAAATGCTTGGATTGAAGAATGAAAGATTTGTAGCTGAATTAATTTAGATTTACTGGATTTAATATGAAAAAGACCCAATACAATAATTTAGTTTCATCTTACGCTAGAGTGCTATTTCATGTCTCAGGAAGCAGGTTAGGTATTATAAGGAAAGAAGTAGAATTTTTGTTGGCTTTTTTTAAGGATCAACGTGATGTTTTTGTGTACCTATCTCATCCTATGATTTCTTTTGCACACAAAAAAGAAGTGATGCTTTCTATAAATGAGCACTTGAGTGAGAATTTAGTAAAATTTATTATGGTTATATTTGCAAATAAACGCTCTAGTTTATTGATCCTTATGTTAGAAAAATTCTTAAGTCTTGCAAGAGAAAATGAAAATGAATTCGAAATTACTATAAAGTCAGCAGAAACTTTAAAGGAATCTGATATAAAAATAATTACTGAATCTTTGAGCTTTCTTGGTAAAATAATAAAAGTAAGCAATGTGGTTGACCCTTCTATACTAGGTGGCTTCGTAGTTAGGTATGGTTTTAATTTGATCGATGCTTCGCTAAAAAGTTACTTGGATAGGTTAGTTGACTTAAGTAAAATGGAAATATTAAAAGTAAGGAATTTTGTATGAAGAACAGTATGAATGTTTCTGAGATAGCAAGTATAATAAGAGAAAAGGTTGAGACGTTTGATAATCCTATAAAGCGGGAAAATATAGGTGAAGTAATTTCAGTAACAGATGGTATCGCATTGGTTTATGGGCTGGAAAAAGCAAAATTCGGTGAAAAGGTATTTTTTGCAAGTGGTGTAGAAGGAATAGTTCTCGATTTAGATCATAATACGGCTGGAATAGTTGTGCTTGGTAATGACCGTGATGTGAAAGAAGGGGACGTTGTAAAATGTAGTGGTGATGTTGTGCAGGTGCCTGTAGGGCATGAATTGTTAGGGAGAGTTGTAAATGCGTTGGGCCATCCTATGGACGACGGTGGGGAAATTAGAGCCAAAAACAGAATGGATATAGAATCTAAAGCGCCAGGCATTATTGATCGTAAGTCTGTGCATGAGCCACTGCAAACAGGAATTAAAATTATAGATTTGCTAATTCCAATAGGTAGAGGGCAGCGTGAATTAATTATTGGTGATAGACAAATTGGTAAAACTACTATTGCGCTTGATACTATTATCAATCAGAAGAAGATTAACGATGAGGTAAACGAAAATCAAAAAGTTTACTGTGTTTATGTTGCTATTGGGCAAAAAATTTCAACAGTAGCAAAAGTGGTAAATAAGCTGAAAGAAAGCGGAGCATTAGAGTATACAACTGTAGTTGTGGCTAGTGCATCTGACTGCGCGCCTATGCAATTTTTAGCACCTTATGCTGGTTGCACTATTGGGGAATTTTTCCGTGACAATGGAATGAATTGTTTGATTATATATGATGATTTATCTAAGCATGCTGTGGCATATAGGCAGATGTCTTTATTGCTCAGACGTCCTCCTGGTCGTGAAGCTTACCCTGGAGATATATTCTATGTACATTCTCGCTTGCTTGAAAGAGCTGCTAAAATGTCTGATAAAAAAGGGCAGGGTTCTTTAACTGCTTTGCCAATTGTCGAAACTCAAGCTGGTGATGTATCTGCATATGTGCCAACAAATGTTATTTCAATTACCGATGGGCAGATCTTTCTTGAGTCTGAATTATTTTATAAAGGATTTCGACCTGCAGTAAATATAGGTTTGTCAGTTTCACGGGTTGGTTCTGCTGCACAACTAGAGTCTGTGAAGAAAGTTGCTGGTTCTATAAAGCTAAGCTTAGCTCAGTATAGAGAATTAGAAGATTTCGCAAAATTTGGTTCTGATCTTGATGCTAGTGTTCAATTATCCTTGAATAAGGGTAAATATCTTGTCGAGTTATTAAAGCAAAAACAACATTTACCTATGTCAATAGAAGAACAAGTAGTGCTGATGTATATTTTTTCTAACCTATATAATCAGTTAAGTAAAATACAAATAAGTTACATTAATAAATTTGAACATGATCTTATTAATTATTTTCATACTGTGCATCCTGGGGTTTTAAAAAAGTTGTCAAATGACATGAGTGATGATATAAAAGGTGATATTTTTAACATTGTGAGTAATTTCGTTACTCAATTTAATTGCGTTTAGGTGGTGATTATGGCTTCATCCATTATTAATAAATTTCCTGTAACGAGTGAAGGTTTTGAGAATATGCAAGCCGAACTTGAAAAATTAAAGGAAGAAAAACCTTCTGTGATACAGGCTATTTCTGATGCTCGTGATCAAGGTGATTTGTCTGAAAACGCAGAGTATCATGCAGCACGGGAAAGGTTAGGTTTTATTGAAGGCCGTATAATGGAGATAGAAAGTAAGCTCTCACATGCGGAAGTAATAGAAGTAAAAAATTTGTCTGGTGATTCAGTAATGTTTGGTGCAACTGTGACATTAAGCATGTTAAGTGATAATAACGGTGAAGTGGAATATGTTTATAAGGTTGTAGGCGAATATGAAGCTGATGTTTCAAAGCAGTTAATATCTACTAGTTCACCACTTGGGAGTGCCTTAATCGGCAAAAAAGTCGGTGAATATGTGGAAGTGACAGTGCCAAATGGAGAGAAATTGTATAAAATAGTTAAGATTGAATTTAAGTAAATTATTATGGTACAGGCCACTTATGCTTCAATGAGTCTACCAGGTATTTCTTCTGTGGAAGATGTATTAGAGGATGCTCGTTCCGGTAAATTATTCATTTTAGTTGATGATGAAAATAGAGAAAATGAAGGCGATTTGATTGTCTTAGCTGAGAAAATAAAGCCGGAACATATGGCTTTTATGGTTAGGTACGGTACAGGGGTTGTTTGCTTAGCAATGACTAAATTTCACATGAAAAGGTTGGGCCTTAATTTCATGGAAAAGAAAAATATTGGTGAAAATCATACCGCATTTACTACATCAATTGATGCACGTTATGGCATTACAACCGGTGTTTCAGCAGGGGATAGAACGAAAACTATACATGCTGCTATCAACAAGGATGGTACTCAGGATGACATCATAACTCCAGGTCATGTTTTTCCTGTAATTGCACATAAAGGTGGGGTGGCACAACGTGCTGGTCATACTGAAGCGAGTGTTGAAATGGCGAAGTTAGTAGGGTTTGATCATTCAGCAGTTATTTGTGAATTAGTGAATGATGATGGCTCTATGATGCGCTTACCTCAGTTACTTAAATTTGCTGAACAACATAAAATTAAGTTAACTACCATCGACAAACTTATCAGTTACGTTAAAAATTTAAACTAGCGTTTATAAATTTGTATAATTTAAGTGTTAAAATATAGAATTTCTATAAATTATACAAGCACAGAATTTTCATGTTTAGAGTTGCTAAGTTTTTGACCTTATTGTTCTTTTTTGCATATTATAATAATGCTTACTCTATTGACATTATTAGAGATAGTGAAGTGGAAGCAATAGTGAAAGAGCTAGCGCAACCTTTATTTTCTGCTGCGGATATTGATCATGAGCAAATAAAAGTTTTTATAATTAATGACAATTCGATTAATGCTTTTGTAATTAACAATAACAGTATTTTCATTCATTTAGGACTTTTACAATATTCGGCTAAACCTTATGTCCTGCTTGGTATATTAGCACATGAGATTGCTCACATATCTGCTGGTCATATATTGCAAATGAGTAGTGCTATGGGTTATTTTCAATCGATAGCAATGATTAGTTATATGGTAGGATTAGTTTCTAGTATTATCATTAACCCTCAGGTTGCTGGTGCAATTTTGCTTAGTGGTGTAGCGTTTAGTTCAAGGCTATTTTTTAACTATTCTCAAGAGCAAGAAAGTGTAGCAGATAGCTATGCTTTAAGGTATCTTGATGAATCTGGCTATGATAATTCAGGTATGAAAGAGATTTTTGATTATTTTAAAAGTATTGAGCATGAGAACACCGAGGAATATTTCCGCACTCACCCACTTAGTGAGAAACGTATATTTGCTGTACAAAATTATAAGGTTAAAAACAACGTAAAACCAATTTTTGCGGATAAGTTACTAAAGTTTGAGCGTGTGGTTGCCAAGCTAGACTCTTTCTTTGCTCCTATTCATGTGTTATCTAATAAATATGAAAATAATTCTGAGTATGTAAATGCTATAGTTTGCTATAGGCAAGGAAAGATAGAAGAGGCTATTGCTAAAGTTAATTCATTGATTCAAGAGTCACGCAATGACCCATACCTATATGAATTGAAAGCAGAAATGCTATACAAGGCCGGAAATTTAAGTGAAGCAATAAAAATGTATGAGGAATCGCTTAGGTATTTATCTGAGAAAAACAGTTATTTAGTGAAACTTGCATTATCTCATACTTTATTATTACACGGTGATGCAAAAAAGGCGATTTTTTACCTGGAGCAGATTTTGAATATAGAACCAAATAACGCTTTTGTCTGGAAGTATTTAAGCATTGCATATAAATGTGAAGCTGATACGGCAATGCATTATTTTGCCTTGACAAAAAAGGCTTGTATTGAAGGTGATTTAAAGCAATTTACAAAATATGCTGAGCTAGCTGTTAAAACTTTACCAAAAGATAGCCCTTATTTGTTGCAAGTTGAAGATATGAAGCGATTTAATGGATAACAAAAAAGCACTTCTGTACTTCTATGGGTTATTTCTTTCCACACTTTTCCAACATAGCTTTTGCTTCATCGCTTACATTGGGCATAACTTTTATTATAATCGTCTTAGCGCCAAAAAATACAGCACAAAACACGCCTAGAGCAAAGAGGGCTGGCCACGGCATCCTGCCAAATATTGCAAGCAAAGCTGCACCAATTATTACTACCGTCATAAGTGGACCGCCTATCCCCCAAACATAACCAATAATATTACATATTACTTGTGTTGTATCATCCATATCAGGACCAGTGATAGCTGCGTAACCTGAGAAAGAGAAAAGCAATACTACACACAAGACACCAAAAAATCCTATTATAGAGCTCATTTTTTTGCCTCTAAGTAATAAATCAACGTAAACCTAAACCTACACATTTTTTATTTTAAAGTAAAAATTATAATTTGTCCATACATAAGTGTTGCTACATAAATAACCCACCATTAATATTGAGCACATGCCCTGTTATATATTTTGCTTCATCACTTGCTAAAAACAAGACCCCTGCTGCTATTTCTTCCCCTGTTCCCATTCTTTTCATTGGAATATTATCTAATATTTTTCCCTTTTGTCCTTCATTTAAAACTTCAGTCATTTTAGTATCTATAAACCCAGGAGCAATACAATTTACTGTTATATTACGACTTGCAACTTCTTTTGCTATAGATTTGCTCATGGCTATTATTCCAGCTTTAGACGCTGCATAATTTGCTTGCCCGGCGTTTCCTGTTAGCCCTACTATTGAGGAAATATTTATAATTCTTCCCCAATTATTCTTAATTAGTTTCCTGCATGCTTCTCTACTCAGCTTAAATGTAGAGCTCAAGTTAATATCAATTACTTTTTGCCATGCTTCATCTGTCATTCTCAATAATAAACTGTCTTGCGTAATGCCCGCGTTGCATACAAGCCCGTCAAAGCCTTCCATCAACTCACTTGCTCTGTTTACTAGTTGATTTACTTCCTCAGCATTTGATAAATCACAAGGGAGTACGTGCATATTTTTTTCATATTGTTTAGCAACTTCTTCGAGCACTTCTTTTTTTGTGCCAGAAATACATAAAGTTGCTCCGGCTTTGTGCATAATTTTTACAATTGCTTGCCCTATTCCGCCTGATGCACCAGTAATCAGGAACTTTCTGCTTTCCAATTTAAGCATAATAACTTTATATTATCTTAATTCCTAACAGAATATTGACTAGTTGGCAATAGATTTCTTACATAATATAAGTAACTCAGATATTCACAAAATAAAGAAAAAGTTGTAATAAAGTTAAACGTCAAAAAATTTTAAAAACATAATTGATGCAGGAATTGTTACTAAATAGTTTATTCTGGTGCTCTACAGTCTAAATGGAATGCTTAAATTATAGATTCTTTGTTTTTGTGTGTTATCTTGAGTTAACACAAATTCACAGTAGTATTATGATAAGTAAGTTAAAAAAGCTTAGCGCTGGATTTTCTTTGACAGGCTTGATTGGCCATGGTGATAATATAAATATGCAAGGAGCAAAAAATAAAAAGAAGAAGTACCCAAAATTTTTGGATAAGACGTTTGCATTGATTGATGCAGTGATAAATTTTATTTTAAAACGCGAAAGTAATAACGTAAATGAAGTCCTGAAAGTAACATGGGGACCACTATTTTTTGGTCTGGTAGTAATACTCATCTTTTTTGGGATAGGTGGTATTTGGTCGGCTATAGCTCCAATTGACGGTGCGGTGCATGCAAGTGGAGAAGTTATTGTATCTTCAAATAGAAAAATAGTTCAACACTTGGGCGGAGGAATAATAAGCAAAATTTTAGTAAAAGAGGGTCAAGCAGTTAAAAAAGATGAGCCTCTAGTTTTGTTGAGTGATGTTAACGAGAAGGCGAATTTAAGTATCATCAAAGAGAAGCTCTTATCATTTTTAGCAACAGAAGCAAGGCTTCTTGCAATCAGAGTAGATTTAGACACGCTCGAGTTTCCTGATGAGGTTAAAAAATTATCTCACGATGAACTTGTAAATAAAGCGATAAAGAATCAAGTAAAGTTGTTCAACTCTCAGAGAAAGAGCATATTGGGAAAAACAGACATACTGCAACAACGTATAAAGCAGTTAAATGATGAATTAGCGGGGCTAAACTTTCAACTAAATGCAGCTCATAAGCAATATGACTTGATAACTGAGGAGTTGGAAACAAAAAGACAATTACTTGATAGTGGCCATATAAGCAAACCACACATTTTAGCTTTAGAAAAACAGTTTGCTGAAATTGAAGGCAGAGTTGGACATTACCGTTCTGCAATATCTCAAGTGCAGCAAAAAATTGGAGAGAATGAATTAGAAATTATAAACGTAAAAAATGATTCTCAAGAAAGAGCAAACGCTGAACTTAAGGAAGTTAGTACGTCTATTGCAGACTTGAAAGAGAGGCTGATGGTTGCTGAAGATTCATTAGCACGTACAATAATAAAATCGCCTCAAGATGGGATAGTGACAGATATAAGATACCATACTGAAGGTGGTGTTATACAATCTGGAGTTCCGATCATGAGCGTAGTGCCATCAGATGATGACCTAATAATAGATGCTAAAATTCAGACCAGAAACATAGAAGAGATACTGTCAGCACAAAAGAAAGATAGCAATATAGTCTCTATTGATGGGCTAGAAGGGCTAAAGGTTAAAGTTCGTTTAAGTGCTTACAGTGCACGTCGTTTAAGTTTAATTAATGGTATAGTAAGCAATATTTCTCCCGATGCCCTTGATGATCCAAGGCTAGGGCGTTATTATTCAGTACGTGTAGTGATACCAAAACCAGAGCTTGCTCAGTTTAAAAACGTATACCTATACCCTGGTATGCCAGCAGAAGTGTACATAGTTACTCAATCTCGTACTCTTTTATCATTCTTGTTTACGCCTATAATTGCAACAGTCGATAGGTCTTTTATAGAAAGGTAGCTCACTCGTTAAAGTAGTAGTGAAAGTGCCGTAATAAAATTTAGGTACATAATTAGACAATAGGCTTTTTGACCTTGCCCAGAAAAAGTGGAGAGAAAGAAAGGAGTTTTTTCGGGTAAAATAAAATTTTGGAGGATTAGAAATGGCAAGAGAATATACGGCAGAATTCAAATTGGAAGCTGTTAAGCTGGCAAATGAACAAAGAAAGGTAGGTCAACCAGTTGCAAAAGTAGCAAGAGATCTAGGAATAAGGGATAGTGTATTAGGAAAATGGATGAAGAAATATAACGAAAAAAAGTCAGCGGCAAATGCATTTCCA
>NZ_JAPQLG010000160.1:0-9892 GCF_028982005.1 Wolbachia endosymbiont of Drosophila bocki
GCATAGATATGCCTCTTTCTTAACTATGCTTATTCTACCTCATATTTTCGAGATCCTTAACAGGTTCTAATATTCAGTTTAATGCAAATTAGAAATATTCTGCAATTTTTTATTGATGTGCAAAAATATTCCTGTCATGAACGTCAAGATTTGTGGGATGAAATGTGCCAAACTCCTGGAACTTTTATAATACGAAAAAGAAGTAATAACGTTGCAGATGAATTAGAAATTCCAGTTATAACAAGTGACATTCTATCAGAAAATCCAGGACTTGAAAGTGCTGGCAGTAAGCAGACAGAAAAAAATATTGTGGACAGAGGAACAAATATTATGAATAATGAAGAGGTTTCAATAGAGGAAGCTATAGGTAATAATTATGAGGAGGGTGAAATGGGTAAAAGAAGCGAAAAAAAAGGTGTTACGCTACTTGCTAGTTTTGTTAGAAAAAAGATTAGTGAAATTATAAGCAAAGGTAATGATAACTTAAACTTAGAAGAGGAATTTAAAAATGTCCTGACGTTTGACAATCGTGATTCTGTACTAGAATACGCGAAAAGTCAAGAAGGTCCCTTTAAGGATAAAGTAGTAGCTTTTTTAACCCTACAAAAAAATAAGAAAAATGGTGCTCAAATCAATGGCAAGCAGTCTACTAATCCAAGCAATACTGTACTATCTGTTCAACCAACTACACCTGAAACGCCTAATGCTTCTTCAAGTGAGAATAGTTTCCAGCTTGAAGGTGATCAAGATACACAACCACTTTTACTACAGAGTTCTGTGAGTGGTGATGAGCATAGTGGCACTCCTTCAAACCCTAGCAGCGAATATGTTGTAATTCCTTCAGGTTCTGGCAGCAGCTCTCCAATTCAGGATATAGTTAATGAAGAAGAACATGTAGCAACTAAAATAAATAATGAGGAGGTCTCTACGTTCAAAGATAATGACAGTCTGGAAAATATACAACCAGAAACTTCAGATGGTAATGGTGAGCGTGAGCAAAATTCTGCTCAACTAATCAATATGCCTGAGAGTGAAGATCAAGAGCAAACTCCTGTTCAACTTGCTGGGCATGTGTCACAAAAGGATGATAATAAAAAAGATACGCAGCCAAAACCTGCACCAGAACCAATACCAACGTCTTCAGTAGCTAACAAAATCTCTGAACAAGAAGATGATACTCAAACCAATGGCAAGCTGCCTAATAATCCAGGAAATGGAAGTATTACTGCAGCACAAAATACGCAAAAGAGTAAGTGGCCTACCGTAGCTACATGGACGTTCGCAGTAGCTGGAATACTTGCAGGGGCTGCTGCACCGGCTGCATATTTTGCTTTTAGTGTTAGCTTGCTGACAACAGGAATAATAGCAGGTGTTGGAGCTTGTTGTCTGGTTGCCGCTGCAATTATATACTACTGTACACCTAAAAGCCAAGTTGAAAACAACGAGGTTGAAAAATCTTTCAACACGGGGAAAGTACCTACTGCCGTACATGTATAATAAATATAGTAGTTTACCATTTAATAATTTGTTATAATTATGTTAATTATCGGTAAATAAGGACTTGGTAAACTACGAAGAAATATTCTTGAATAAAATAAAAGATATAAAAGATGAGGGGCGCTACCGTGAATTTACGCACTTTGCGTCATTGCCAGGTAGGCTCCCCCACATTATGGACTATGAAAGAAATAGGGAAGTAATCGTCTGGTGCAGTAATAACTACTTAGGAATGTCACAAAACGAGAAAGTTATTGCCGCCATTCAAAATTCATCAATTGGTGCGGGGGGAACAAGAAATATATCTGGTACAACAAAAGAGGTTGTCGAACTTGAAAAATCCTTAGCTTGTTTGCATAAAAAAGAGGCTGCTTTAACTTTTGCTTGTGGCTACCTTGCTAACCAGACTACACTTAGCACTTTATCGTCTATTATCCCAAATGTAGTAATTTTTTCAGACGAGAAGAACCATTCTTCAATGATAGAAGGCATAAAATCAGGAAAAAGACCAAAACATATATTTAAACACAATGATGTTGATCACTTAGAGCAGTTGTTAAAATCCGTAGACACAAAAACACCAAAGATAATAGCACTTGAATCTGTATATTCAATGGATGGCGATGTAGCGCCGCTTGAAACGATATGCGATCTTGCAGATCAACATAATGCAATCACCTATTTGGATGAGGTGCATGCAGTTGGCATGTATGGTTTACATGGTGGCGGAATTGCAGAAAGAGAAGGCCTGATGGATAGAATAACCGTCATTCAAGGTACACTATCGAAGGCTTTTGGAGTGATGGGTGGGTATATAGCGTCTTCAAAGAGCTTGGTAGATGTAATAAGAAGTTCCGCTCCAGGATTTATTTTCACCACTGCTATGTCGCCTGTTTTAGCAGCGGCAGCAAAGGCAAGCGTTGAACACCTAAAATCGAGCAACATTGAAAGGGAAAAGCAAAAGCAAGTCGTTGAAAAAGTAAAAAACTCACTGAGAAATACAGGAATTAACTTCATTCCAACAGAAACTCATATAATTCCAATAATAATTGGCGACCCAGAGTTATCCAAAGGAGCATCAAAATTATTATTTGATGAGCATGGAATATACGTTCAACATATAAATTATCCAACAGTGCCAAGAGGAACTGAGCGTTTCCGTATTACCCCTACACCTTATCATACTGATGAAATGATGGAACATTTAACAGAATCTCTTGTAAAAGTTTTCGAAAAGTTGTCTATCTCTGTAGCCTGTTTATCCTAATTTAATATCGCCAGCAATAATCAATCCGTTGTCTTCCGTTAGCCTTCCACCGCTTTCTTGCAGAAAAAGTCTACCGAGCAAGGCTTTATATTCGTTAACTCCAGAGTAAACTGCTCCTCTGTGCCTTCCTGCTGCAAGGTACGCAAAGCCTAAAATTGTTGAACCGATGGAGCGTACATTACTATTGCCAGGCAGCAATTTATTTAATAAATTACCACTTACATCTATTAGACCCCCTTCACGGCTTTTCACCCGCATTTTTATATGACGAGATCTAAAGTCCTCAAGAAAAGCACCTTTCTTTTCTTCTGCCCAAAAAGTTTCTCTAAGAGCCGGAGCATCAATTACAGCTGCCACAACTTTATTTTTATGAATGAGACAGACTGATACTGCAAAATAAACCATGCAACTAGAAAAGTTCTCCCTGCCCTCTATAGGCATAATAAACCAAGTATAACCGTTATCTTTTATTTCTTGGTCAGTATCATCTTCGGAAATAAACCCATAGTCTCGTTTGTAGTCGTGCAAGCAATCGTATATGGTTTGCTTGGATTTTGAATAAGTTTTATTAATGAAGTCTGCTGATTTAACATTAGAAATTTGCAATTCATTAAAATCGCGCATAAGCTGCCTGGAAGCACTACGCACAGAATCAAGCATCACATTAATTCGTGGCGATGAGATGGACATCCTTCCTTTTACTCTTTCACTCTTTCATAATAGCTGTCACCTGGAGTATATACTACAATTTTATCCTCTTCTTTTATAAATTGAGGCACGTTAACGCGCATTCCGTTTTCCAAAATTGCAGGCTTATAAGAAGCAGTAGCAGTTTGTCCTTTAATGACAGACTCTGTTTCTTTCACAGCAAGCGTAACATAATCAGGCACATGCGCAGAAATTATTTTGTCTTGATAAGCTACAACTTTAATTTTCATGTTATCCTGTAAATAAATTTTTTTTTCTCCCAATAAGTCCAAATTTATAGTGATTTGCTCGTAATTACTTGGATGCATAAGATTTACAATGTTTCCTTCAGTGAAAAGGTAAACATATTCCTCTTCATCTAAAATTGCCCTTCTGATTGTTGCATCAGAACGAAATCTTTCATAGTGTTTTGCTCCGGTCTTGATATTTTTCATTTCAGCTTGTATGTATGCACCACCTTTACCAGGTTGAGTATGCATAATACCTACAACCAAAAATAATCCGCCGTTATGTTCCAACACCTGACCTGGTCTAATATCGTTAGCTCTTTCTGCCATAATTACATTTTCAGTTTAATCTTACAATTATAAATAGCTTTATATAAATATCAAAGTCTTTATTAGTCAATAAATTCTGGTATATTTAATACTATATACCTCCCCTTTATATTTATATGTGGAAATATCTCTTTAGTGAAAGACAGCATAATACGTTTTTTTGTGCTGATAACTAAAATTTCTAATATATCCCCTGAGCCGAAATTATACACAGATTTTACATAGCCATATAATTCATTACTTTTCAGCCTTACTTCCATATCTACAAGGTCACTTTGGTAAAATTCATCCTCATCATTTAGCTCTGGTAACTTGCTTCTTTCTATATATAGCTTCTTATTCCTTAAAAGCTCTGCTTCATTACGGGAATTTACTCCGCTTATTGTAGCTATTACTAAATTATCACCTATGACGGATACTGAGTCTATTTTATAATTCTCATCACCACTTATTAGCTTACCATATAAGAAGGTATTTTCAGGCTTTTCAGTAAAGGTTTTTACTTTAACAGCTCCTTTAATTCCGTGAGGAGAGGTAATAATTCCTAAGCATACCAGATTGTCGTTCATATTAATGCAAGTATCTAATCAGAAGATTTCTCAGATAAATATTGAGTCAAAATCTCGATGCCTTCATCAATCTCTTTTTCAGTGATAATGAGTGGAGGTAAAATTCTCACAACGTTATCTAATGTTACCCCAACAGTAAGCAAGCCGCGATGACTTAACTCTTCTGCAAACTTTTGATTGTCTGCTTTCACTTTTATTCCAAGCATTAACCCTTTCCCTCTTACTTCCTCTATTATTGGAAATTTACTTGCTAAGTCTTCTAGTTTATTTTTTAAGTATTTACCTCTAATTTCAACATTTTTCAAAAAGCCGGGGCTGAGCAATTCTTCGAGCACAGCATTACCTACTGAGGTTGCAAGCGGATTGCCACCAAAAGTGGAACCGTGCATACCAACTGCCATATATTTAGCAGCCTTTTCAGTTGCAAGACAAGCCCCCAGCGGAAACCCGCCGCCTATTCCCTTTGCAAGAGCACATATATCAGGTTCCACTCCTATATGTTCGTATGCAAATAATTTTCCTGTCCTGCCAGCACCGCATTGCACGCAATCAAAAAATAACAATATGTCATTTTCATCACACAGCTTTCTTAGTTCTTTCATAAAGACTTCATTCATTACTTTGATACCACCTTGCCCTTGTATTGGTTCTATTAATATAACGCCTATACCACTTGAAATTGCTTTCTTTGCGCTCTCAATATTGGGCTCGATGTTATCACACCAATCAATGTAGGGATTTAGTAATTCAGAAAATTTCTGTTTATCGTTTGTAGCACAAGTTAAAAAGGTTCTTCCATGAAATGCACAATGGAATGTTAAAATTCTGTGACGATTTTTATTGCCTTTTCCATTTTGATAGATCCTAGCAATCTTAAGCCCACATTCTACTGCCTCTGATCCAGAATTTGAGAAAAATACAGTGTCAGCGAAACTGTTGTTTATTAATTTTTCTGCAAAATTATTGGCAGCAGGTATATTATAGGTATTTGATATATGCCATAATTTTTCTCCTTGCAATTTAAGAGCACTAATTAATCGCGAATTAGTGTGACCTAAGCTACTAACGGCTATTCCGGAGTGAAAATCTACGTAGCGCTCACCATCAACATCATATAGGTAGATACCTTTGCCATGAGAAAAATTTATATTAACAGGAGAATAAACTGGCAAAATAGGAGAAATTGTCATAAAATGTTATATGCTAAATTTTGTTATTAATAACATAAAAACCGTTGTTTCACAATAAGAAGGATATGTATAAGCTAGGTAAATTGGTGTTTTCTGCGTTGAAGAAAAACAAATACACAAAAGTTATTGTATTACTCTCATCGATCTTTATGATTTTATTCAGTGTGATATATTGTAATCATTTACTAAGGAGTAATTTCCTTTCTTCTTACCGTGATTCAAGTGTAAACTTAAAAAGCGTACTGGAAAATGGCATAATAAAAAAATACCATTATTTACTAATAGAAAAGCATCACATTAAATACAAAAATTTTGACTACATAAACCAACTAGTAAAACTACGTGCTGAATTATTACAATCAGTGAGCAAAGTAAAGGATTTCAGCTTAATACTGTATGATAAAAACGGCAGAATAATATTCAGTAATTTTAACACTCAAGATTATGATTATGAACAGTTACTTACAAACGATGAAATTGATAAACTATTAAGTAACCAAGAAATATTTTATACCACAGGAAATACATTAACTTCTATTTTCCCTATATTCCATGAAAATAGCGTTAAACCGTCGTTTTTTTTGAAGATTCTTCGAAACTACAATAATTCTTATGTTATAGCATATGGCCTGTTTTTAACATTTTTGGGCCTATTATTAATAATCTTAATATTGATAATGTTCTATTTGCACTTTTCTAATGCCCAAATGCTAGCCAAGCAACATAAAACTAACATTGAATTACAGCAGATAAAAGAGACATTAGAGCAAGAAAATGCAAACAAGCTAAAGTTTTTTGCAAGCGTTACACATGAATTACGCACACCTCTTAATGCTATTATTGGATTTGCGGAGTTGATCAAAAATAAAACTTTAGGTTCAATGGATAATTCTCAATACAAG
This sequence comes from Wolbachia endosymbiont of Drosophila bocki, assembly GCF_028982005.1. NCBI lineage: Bacteria > Pseudomonadati > Pseudomonadota > Alphaproteobacteria > Rickettsiales > Anaplasmataceae > Wolbachia > Wolbachia endosymbiont of Drosophila bocki. The sequence continues at coordinate 6,691 of NZ_JAPQLG010000160.1, forward strand.
GAGTATGCAGACGATATATATAATGCAGGAACACACTTACTTACCTTAATTAATGATGTGCTCGATTTTTCTAAAGCTGAATCAAGTAGTTTAACAGTAGAAAAAGTGAAGTTTAACCTGAACAAAATAATGGATTCATGCGTAAATATGCTATTACCTAAATTAAAAGAAGCCGGGATTAATTTAAAAAAAGAGATGACTAATAAACAATTATTAGTCATTGCAGATCCCAAGAGAATGAAACAAGTTATAATAAATTTATTATCAAACTCAATCAAGTTTACTCCCAAAGATGGTTTAATAAGAATGGTGATAAAAGAAAATATAGAAAAAAACTTATTAACTATTGAGTTTCATGACAATGGAATAGGAATAATGCAGCAGGACATATATAAAGTTATGTCTGTTTTTGGCCAAGCAGATTCGGGGTATAGAAACGAAGGTACGGGCATCGGATTGCCGCTAAGCAAGAAATTAGTAGAGTTAATGGGTGGAACTTTTGACATTAAAAGTGAAGCAAAACTTGGTACTACGATAACATTGAACTTCTTTTATGAAGAACAAACATGTGAAGATTCGATTGATTTTTAATAGGATCTATTTGATATGGCCTTACATCAGACGAAAACCACACTTTATCAAAAGCGGCAAGCCGAGAAGGTAGGCAGAAATTCATTAATAAGCCCCCATCAAGGATCTTATCTGTTAGCTATATATAAAATTTGATACTCTGACTACAATATACTACTATAGACGGAAGTGTTATTAATGGAGCAAGGTATGGAATTAGCAGTAGGAAATGATGCACCCGATTTTAGCTTGCCAGCAGATTCTGGTGAAAATTTATCACTGAGTGAATTTTTTGATAAAAAAAATGTAGTTCTTTATTTTTATCCTAAAGACGATACTCCGGGTTGTACAATGGAGGCAAAAGGCTTTAGAGATAAAATAGATGATTTTTCTTTCCTTGACACAGTGATAATTGGTATATCAAAAGATAGCGTTAGATGTCACACTAACTTCAAAGCAAAATATTCTCTGCCGTTTTATTTAGTTTCTGATGAGAATGCTGAAATGTTGGGAAAATATGGTGTTTGGGTAGAGAAAAGTATGTTTGGCAAAAAGTATATGGGAATAGAACGCACTACTTTTTTAATAGATAAAAAAGGTAAAATAGTGAAGATCTGGAAAAATGTAAAAGTTAGTGGACATGTTGATGAGGTTCTGGAAGAAGTAAAGAGAATATAAACTAAAGAATAGGTTAATGGCTACCCATTGCTACATAAAAAAGCTGAAATTACATAATTTTCGTAGCCACTCAAACTTTGAACTGGATTCAGATGATAGCTCAGTTGTAATAACTGGCAAAAACGGTATTGGTAAAACTAATATACTTGAAGCAATCTCGTTGCTTGCTAAAAGCAATGGAATGAAAAAAGCGAAAGCCAGTGAGATACAAAATAGATTCAGTAATGAAGATTGGGTAGTGCAATATGATTTTTTTAATGGAATGGATTTTAATTCAATTGGTATCGCAAAGAGTTTTGATAAGAAACTAATACAAATTGATGGAAAAACGCAATCGAGTTATTCATCTTTGTATAAGATATCCAATGTAATATGGCTGATTCCACAAATGGACTATGTTCTTCTTAATTCTCCAAGTGACAGATTAAAATTTTTAGACCGTATAGTCTCACTGTTTGAGGAAAATTACACTTGCTGCTACATGAAACACAGAAAAGCTAAACGTGAGCGAAGTAAACTGTTAAGAGAGAACACCTTGGACGAAAATTGGCTCTCTAGTCTTGAAAACATAATGGCCGTTAATGCAGTTAGTATTTTACGTATGCGATCGTCTGTTTTAAAGACACTACAAGGCACAATTGATAACCATTCCAGTGAGTTTTTTCCGAAGGCAAGTTTGAAATTCAGCAGCCAGCTAACTTTGGACGATACTGCAGAATATTTTCAGAATCGTCTAAAGGAAAACAGAGAAAAAGATTCATTGACTGGTAGAGTAACCTTTGGTGTGCATAACGATAATTTTCGGGTTTTTTGTCAAAAAAGAAACGTACCAATAAATCTGTGCTCCACTGGAGAACAAAAGTTATTACTGCTTTCTATTATTTTATCCAGTGTAAAAGCAAGGTGTATTCATTACAATAAGGCACCACTTCTTCTACTTGATGATATAATGTCTCATCTGGATAAACATTACAGAAAGGCGTTAATGGAGGAAGTGTTAAGTATTCAATGTCAAACTTGGATAACTGATGTAAATCAAGATAATTTCAATAGCTATCTTTATTCTTTCAAGTTTTTTGAATTATCAAATGAATAGTACCTCTTTCAAAGCTCATACAGGCAACTCCCAATTGTAAATTCCGGCAATTAAACCTCAAGCCAGAACATTTCTGTTTTTTTTACTTTAAATTAAATGCAAAAGTTACTTTACAAACTTCGCCAGTCCCCTTATCATGAAACTGAAGCTATTTATTTATCTTCGCAATCTCTGCGGTGGATTAATGACAAAAAACTTAATGTATTTGGCGTAAATCATGCTTAATTTTTGCACTATGTGCACCTCGTGTCTTTATGAAACTTCTAGGTTTCTACCTATATAAGCTGAAACGCGCTTACAAAGCGTTTAAGACAGCAAAAAACGTCAAATTGACAAGGGAGAATTTGAATGCTAGCCACCCTAGGGTTTCTTTGCCTTTTTTTCTGTTTAGTAAATTTCTTAACGTTTATAATTTAGATTAGTTGCGGCTTAAAAGCGGCTGAGTCACGGTTATTAAGCGTTTAGAATAAAAAAACGCCAATATTTTAAAGCGGATAATAACCCCAGGGCTTCTTTTGCCTTTTTTTTCGCTTGGTAAATTTTTTAATACTTAGATTAGTTGCAATTTAAGAGACCAGAAATGGTCAGTGCTTGGCACTGGAATAACGTCCTCCTTTGTTATCCCAGTGCCCAGACACTGGGGTCCAGGAAACTTAATTGCAAGTAACGCATTGGATTTGGTGAGTATGGGTTTTATGTTATAGAATGAAACACTTTTGGTGAATTTGTAAAGAAAACTGGATCCCAGTGTTTGGGCACTGGGATGACAAGGTATAAACCTTATCGTCATGCCGCCGCGAACCGTCATACCGCGATTCATTCGCGGTATCTCAGCCGCTAACAAGAGATCCCGCTAAC
>NZ_JAPQLG010000161.1:0-4546 GCF_028982005.1 Wolbachia endosymbiont of Drosophila bocki
GAAACTTGAACCGTCCCTGAACTTGCCTTCAATGCTCTGGTTTTTTATGACAATATTTTCTACATCATTGTCTTCTAGTCTAGTTAAAAATTCCGAAAAAGGTATAATTGTTTTACTTTTACCTACATTTCCGCTGAACTGAATATAAGCAACTGAAATAAGAACAATAATTACCAACCAGATCAATAAGCCTTCTAAAAATTTTTTCATTTCTATTTCTAACTAAATACTAATCAAGCTTACCAAATTTTGTTTTATCGTGCTATTAATAATGCATTGAACCTTATCATCATTGGTATTTTTTCCGTTATAATTTACATCAGGATAAGCAAGCACCTTTCCATCTTTTAGCACTACAGGCAAAGAATAGAAAACTTCAGGGCAGCAGTTGTAATCCTTCAGAAATTCAGGAACTTTTTGTGTTTTTTTTAATGGAGCGATGATAACTGAACACTCTTGATTTCCGAGTATTGTGAAGCTAAATCTGTTATCCCATTGAGTAGGTTCATTTAAAGGTAGGTTTAAGGTAATTTCTTGTATCTTTGACGATTCTCTAATTATCAAGATATTTTCTCCATGTTTTCTTATTTTACACCCAGAAAGTGTACAGTTAACATTACTATCCTTTTGCAATATTTTATTAAATATTACGATAAGGCTGTTGTACCTTGGTTTATAATGTTTACTGGCAATTGCCATTATGGAGTAAAGAAGAAGCCTCAAGGCTATTTCCTCTGGCAATTGATAAAACTCACTTAGTTTAATTTCAATATAACCAAGATCATGCACATTAACGCAGTCATTAAACGCAAGGCGTGTGTAGTGCATCAACGCTTTTGCAGCTCTTTTCATATGAAGGGCTGTGAGGCATATTCGCTCTGTTAAAATCTCTTGATTATCACTTGCTTTAAGTAAGTTACGGTATAAAGTTCGCCTGTATTTTAAGTCATAGTTGCTTCTATCTTCGATCCATTTTAACCGATGAAGCTTAGCGTACTTTTCTATTTCACTACGACTAAAATTTAACAATGGCCTAAATATATAAATACCATTTAGGAAAGACTTGTAGTCCATTGATGATAATCCATCTACGCCACTACCTCGCTCTAATCTTAACAAGAACGTTTCTGCTTGATCATCTTTGTGATGAGCAACAAGTAAATATTTAACATTATTATTTTTACACCACTCTGCTAGTAACTTATACCGTGCTTTTCGTGCCTGTAACTGAATATTGCCTTTAATATTTTGCTTCTCCCAATTTAATATGAACGATTCCTTTGCTCCAAGTTCCTTTGCATAACTTACAACAAAATCAGCTTCTTTTTGAGACTCTGGACGTAACCCATGATTCACTGTTAATGCTGTAGGAAGTGAAAGCTTGTTTTTTTTTGCCCAGTTAGTCATTAAGTGCAGTAAGACTATACTATCTACACCACCTGATACTGCAACTGCAACTTGATTGTTATAGAAAGCAAAACTATTAACCACATTTTGAAATAATAACTCTAATTCCATTATGTCTCTTGATGGCCAGACAGGTCAGATCTCTTACGTCATACCGCGACTTATTTGTGGTATATATAGATCCCGCTAACAAGCAACGAAATATGACAAGTTTGTCCTTTTTTTCTACCCCAGTGCCCTTTCTTTATGTCATCCCAGTGTTTGACACTGGGATCCAGGTTTTAATGCAAGAAACTATTTCTTTATTCCAGAAAATGAAAATTCCACTCTACGATTTTTAGCATGCTCTTTTTCATATTTAGAATTTCTAGAATCATCTTTTACATTAACCAAAGGCTCAGTTTCACCTTTAGAAGCAGTTTTTATTCTGTTTTCTATGTAGGGTGTACAACTAACCATAAATTTTTTAGCTGCATCAGCCCTTCTAGCGCCTAGCGCAAGATTATATTCATGAGAACCACGGTTGTCAGTGTGACCAGTTAAAGTAACCTTCGCATCAGGGTTATCTTGTAACACCTCCATTACGTCAAGTAATGCATCTGCACTTACTTCAGCAATACTAGATTCATCATAACCAAAGAAAACTCTTTTATCACCTATCTGCTTAACAACAGAATTTATTTTATTTGTTGTATTTGCTCCTTTTTTTGGGCAAGAACTTACACCAGTAAGTAATAAACAAAAACAGCACATTATAACCAGTCTACTCCACATTACTAAACCTCCATAAATTTTAAATAGTGCGTAACTTTAATTTCAGTAGCTAATATCTCTCCATGTTGTAATATAGTCAAGAGAAATAAAATACTAAATACTTTTTCTACAACCTTACAATTAATTTTCCTATAATATGCTGGACTCTGAGTAGAAAAATCCAATAAAAGAATAAAAAGTACAATTTTTTATTGTACTTTAAGCAAATATACTTTTAACTTTATTATTAATCTATTGCGGTATTAAACAGATGTTTTCTAAAATAATGAACAAATATGCAATCTTATAAGTTTTTAGAGGAAGTATTGTATAGGGTAAAGAATATCGAAAATACGCTAAAAGTACTAAACCAAAGCCAATTGAATATAGAGGACAAGGTTGAACAAATGAGTCTTCTAGAAGAAATCAGACATGAAATTATCTCTCATGACGTAATAAAGGAATCATTAGCAGATGCTCTTGGTAACAAAAAAAGTGCAAATACTCAGCAGCTAAAGTTAATAGAGAGAATACATAAAAGCAACAGTGCTGTTCCTATTGATTTAGTAAAGTCTTTATCCAAAGCTAAGGTTGAATGCCAAAATTTATGGAAGCTATCTCATTCTGAAACCAGTAACTTAGAAAAACTAAAAGAACGTTTTACTGATTTAATCACACTCATTCGCGAAGTAGCTTCTATAAAATCGCAGCAATTAAAATGCTCAAAATACGACCCACTGCTTGCTGACTATGACTCTGATATCACAGAAAAGAGTATAAGGGAAGTATTCCCCAAGGTAGGCAAATTTTTTAGCGAAAATGTAGATAAAATAATTGAAAAGCAGAAAAAGGATAAGGATAAGGTTGCTAATATACAAAAAGTTGCTACTCAGAAACAGATTGAACTTGGCTCATTATGTTTACAGCAAATGGGTATTGCACTAGATGAGATTCGTACTTCTTATTACTACCCTATAGATTATGATGAATCTGATTTTTGTTATGGTTTATTTTCACTTTTACGGCATAGTGGTTATGCAATTTATCAAAAATGTTTAGCGCAAAATTCTATAAGTAGTCCAATTACGAGACATGTTATGTATGAAACTCAAGGGTTATTCATGGAAAGGATGATTGGAACATCCAGAGAATTTATTGAGTTTATTCAACCACACATAAAAGAGAAGTTTGCTATAAAAGGCAAAACTAATAGCAGTGTTGAAAATTTGCACTTGGTTTTCAATGAAATAAACCCTTCTTCTTTTTTGAAAAATGCAGATGAATTTAGTCTGTTAGCTCATATTATGTTGAGAACTAAGTTAGAACAAGATATAATAAATGGCACATTGGAAGTCAAAGACCTGCATGATGCGTGGTTGGAAGGTATGAAGCACTATAAAATTCCAGTAAAAGCTAAAAATGAGCTAAACACTTATTTTCAAGATGAATATTGGGCAAGCGGTGTTATGGGCTACTTTCCTATAAAAATTATTGCTTTAATTGCTGCTGTGCAGATTTTCTCTTTCGTTAAAAAGAATCATTACGAATCATTAAGTGCTATAATAAAAGGAGATTTTAGTTTACTTATCAGTTGGTTATCTCAAAATGTATACAGTGCGAAGTGTGGCCTGGAACTGCTAAAAAAAGTAACAGGTAAGGGTTTAGACGTTGAGTGTGTTACTTACTACTTATCTGAAAAGTATAATTTGTCTTAATAAATGGTTTTCTTGAGTTATGTATGAATTTTGTTCGAAAATTAACCGGAAAGTTTTATAGCCTTTTTACTTTCAAAGGTTTGTTTGCTAGCGATATTGCTATAGACCTTGGTACTGCAAACACTTTAGTTTATCAGAAAAATCAGGGAATAGTGCTTGATGAGCCTTCAGTTGTAGCAAGAATAAAAGAAAAAGGAAGTTACGTTCCTTATGCTTTTGGTAAAAAAGCTAAAATGATGCTTGGAAAAACGCCTGGAGAAATAGAGGCGATAAGGCCCTTAAAAGATGGAGTCATTGCTGATTTTAAAAGTGCGGAAGAAATGCTAAAATATTTCATACGCAGTGCAAACACAAAATTCACTGTTAATAAACCTAATATTATCATATGCGTTCCATCTGGATCCACGCCAGTTGAAAGGCGTGCTATACAAGATGCAGCAGAAAGTGCTGGTGCAAATGAAGTATTTTTAATTGAAGAACCAATGGCTGCAGCAATCGGAGCTGGGCTCCCGGTTACTGAACCTGAGGGTTCTATGATTGTTGATATAGGAGGTGGTACAACTGAAGTTGCAATTATTTCTTTAGGCGGAATTGTTTATTCACGTTCTGCCAGAGTAGGTGGTGATATTATGGATGAAGCAATAAAATCATATATTCGTGAAAATCATAAG
>NZ_JAPQLG010000161.1:4570-6410 GCF_028982005.1 Wolbachia endosymbiont of Drosophila bocki
GGTTCAGCCAGTCTGCCAGGTGAAAATAACAAAGAGGGAATGATAATTAAAGGCAGGGATTTAGTGAGTGGCATGCCAAAAGAAATGCTTTTATCAGAATACCAAGTTGCAGAGAGTTTAATAGAGCCTGTACATCAGATAATTTCTGCTATTAAGACTGCGCTGGAGAGCACTCCACCTGAACTTTCTTCTGATATAGTCGATAGAGGAATAGTTTTATCCGGTGGTGGTGGATTATTACGTAATCTAGGTAAAGTTATCAGTGAAACAACAAAATTACCGGTTCGTGTTGCAGATGACCCGCTTTGTTGTGTTGCCTTAGGTAGTGGAAAAGTGCTTGAAAACATGGATTATTTTGGCCATGTTTTATTCAAGCAAGATTAAATTATTTTTGAAGGTAGTTTATCGAATTTTATAGCAAATTTTACCTCAAGCATAAAGATGTCATCCAAGTAGCCAACACTGGGATCAGAAAAATTGACTATAAACAAGCATGCTGTTTCGATGAAATTGTGTAATAGAAACTAGATTCCAGTGTCAGCTACTTGCATGACACCAAGTTTGTGCTTATAAATTAAGGCGATTATGCTAAAAGAATTTGAAATTGAACCTCTGCTAAAAGATAAAACTCCGCACCAGACTAAGGCTGTTGTTGCAATGTCCGGGGGAGTTGATAGCTCGGTTGCTGCAGCACTGCTACATAACCTTGGGTACCAGGTGATAGGTGTGACTCTTCAACTCTATGGCACTGACGGTAATGCTAACGCAAGAAAGGGTGCATGCTGCGCTGGACAGGATATTTATGACGCTAAGCGTGTAGCTGAAAGTGTTGGCTTTCCTCACTATATTTTAAACTATGAGGAAATATTCAAAAAGGAAGTAATAGAGGATTTTGCGAGTACCTATATGCGTGGGGAAACTCCCATACCATGCGTGAGATGTAACCAAACGGTAAAATTTCGTGATCTATTGCAAGTTACAAAAAATCTTGGTGCGGATGTGCTCGTAACAGGACATTACGTGAGAAGGTTAGAAAAAAATGGTGAGGTAAAGTTGTGCAGAAGTATTGATAAAAGTAAAGATCAAAGTTATTTTTTGTTTGCTACAACTCAAGAGCAGTTAAAGCTTTTGCGATTTCCGCTAGGTGGGTTCTATAAAAGTGATATAAGAAAATTAGCAAAATATTTCAGTTTACAAATTTCTGAAAAGCCAGACAGTCAAGATATATGCTTTGTTTCCGAAAGCTATAGTAAAACAATAGCTAAATTAGCTCCACAATCCGTACAGAAAGGCAGAATTGTGGATGTGAATGGAAAAGTGCTAGGCGAGCACAGTGGCATAGTAAATTTTACAGTGGGGCAAAGAAAGGGCTTGGGTATCGCACACAATGAACCTCTTTACGTGATAAAAATTAATACAGAGAATAATGAGGTTATAGTAGGTCCGATCAACGCATTAATGCAAAAAAAAATATTGATCAAAGAGTTAAATTGGTTAGAACAACCAAAGGAAGGTATGGAAGTAACTGTGAAGCTGAGATCATCACATGCGGGAAGTTTAGCAACAATACATTCAACTGATGAAAAAAATAAAGCCTGTGTCATTTTAAACGACGATTACTTTGGCATCAGTCCAGGTCAAGCCTGTGTAGCGTATAAAGATGAGCAAGTTATCGGCGGTGGATGGATATGCTCTTAACTAAAAGCTTTAATGCAGAGTGTAAACATACAATAGACTTCTTGCATAACCATATAACAGAAACGAAAAAACTTCCTTGACAAACCTCGCCAGCCCCCTTATCATGAAACTGAAGCTATTTATTTATCTTCTCTGTACAGAT
>NZ_JAPQLG010000162.1:0-237 GCF_028982005.1 Wolbachia endosymbiont of Drosophila bocki
AGCTGATAACTTGCAAATTTTTCCCAATTTGCTCAAGGTATCCTGCTATAAACCCAACTGTTTGCCTCAGGCCTATTCTAAATAAACAAGTTATTATGTGCACCAAAATTACAACTTTATCGCTATAAATATTGTTGCCACCTGGTATTTTTGGACCATTCTCGTACCACTTTTCTATGGCTTCGTTGATATAATGAAAAATATTTCCTCTTTTTTCTAGAAATTTGTTATATTCGC
>NZ_JAPQLG010000162.1:249-3644 GCF_028982005.1 Wolbachia endosymbiont of Drosophila bocki
CCCTCATTTTTTGTGGCATATTTTTTCTTTCAAGGTTAAATGGCTATTTTATAATGAATTTTGTCAGTAGCCACCAGATTTTTTCAGTTGCTATGCAACAAAGCCATTCCAGTGTCAAGCACTGGAATGACACCATTTGCTGTGCAATTTACCTTCACAAATGAATTTTCGTATAGCTGTGCACCCGGCACTGCCCTACATTATTGGTAATTATATTATAAGGTGCAAAAGTTGTATAATTCATTTGACTTAAAACGGCTCATTGTATAAAATTGTGGCTAATATGTGAATAAAGGTTAACATGGCAGTTAAAATAAGGTTGGCGAGGTTTGGCGCAAAGAAACGCCCTTTTTATAGGATAGTTGTAGCCGATTCACGAGCACCAAGAGATGGGCGTTTTATCGAGAAAATAGGACAATATGATCCAATGTTACCAAAAGACAATAAAAATCGTGTTGTGGTGAAAGCTGATAGATTAAAACATTGGCTAAGTGTAGGCGCGCAGGCAACTGAAAGAGTACTGTGGTTTATCAAAAAAGGCATAGTAACTTTAGAAACAGAACCACAGAAAACAGAAAAGAAGAAAGTAGAGAACGAGAAAGCACAAGGGCAAGAGGCATAAGTCTCTTAAAATGCTAAATACTGATTTAACAAACAGCGATAAATCAGACGATATTGTATCTTCTGATTTGTCAGCTATGAATGGCTTTGTCTTCAAAAATGTCAACGATGAAGATGCTAAGCTTGCTACTGATATTATATCTCATCTTGTTAGGTCAGGTGGAAAAAAAATAAGGCCTAAACTAGTTTTTATTATATGTAAAATGCTAAACTATTCTGGGGAGAACAGGATCAACGTTGCTGCATCGGTAGAGTTTATACACAATGCTACTTTACTTCATGATGATGTGCTCGATGAAAGTGAGGCACGCCATGGAGTTAAAACAGCGAATAAGATTTGGGGAAATAAATCAAGCATTTTAGTTGGTGATCTATTGTTGACTCTAGCATTTAGATGGCTTATAGAGTGTGGAAATTTAAATATTCTCTCTATTTTATCTAAGGCATCGCATTTACTTGTGAAGGGTGAAATAAAGCAGATGACAGCACGCTTTGACCCCCACACAGTCAGGGAAAATTATTTTGATATCATTGGAGAAAAGACAGCATCTTTATTTTCTGCATGCTGTGAAGCTGCATCAACAGTATCTGGTGCAACAAATGACGAAACAGAGAGGCTAAAGAATTTTGGTTTTAATTTTGGTATGGCATTTCAAATAGTTGATGATATGCTCGATTATACTGCTAATCAAGGCACTTCTGGAAAACAAGTCGGAAAAGACTTTTTCGAAGGTAAAGTCACCTTACCTGCTATTATAGCATACGAAAAGGGCAGTCCAGCAGAGCAAACATTCTGGGAAAAATGCTTTTCTTCAGCTAGACACAATTTTGACCAAGCATTACACTACATTAATCACCATAATGCCATTCAGCTTTCTATGGAAAAAGCTAGGCACTACATTAATATGGCACAAAATGATATTAGTACTTTTTCTGATTCTTTTTATAAAACTACTTTAATTAACTTTTTAAATGCGAGCATAGAAAGACGAATGTAGCTGGCGCTTGATATTTTCAGATTAATTGTTATATACTTATTAGATTCTTAAGGGTAATGATATGTCAGATAGCAGTAAGGAGAAAAAGAAGAAGTTTGCTGATATGGTAAGTAGGCAGAAAGGTGACGACCAACAAAGTGATAACCATAAGCAAACTGATGATTTAAATGAAGATCTCAATACATTAAAAGAACGTGCAGTTCAGCTTGAAGATCATTTACGCCGTGCTGTTGCAGATAATGAAAACGTCAAACGTATAATGCAAAAGCAAATTAGCGATGCAAGTGACTACGCAGTCACAAAACTTGCACGTGATATGATCGACTCGTGCGACAATTTAAAAAGAGTAATGGAAATTTTGAAAGACGGTGATCCCGTTCATGAGGGGATTAAAGTAGCTTATCAAAAAATTATAAATGATCTAAAAAAACATGGAATAGAGGAAGTAGATCCACTTGGTGAGCTTTTTGATAGTAATTTACACCAAGCTGTTGTGGAAAGAGAAGACAATGAAAAAAAGCCTGGCACCATTGTAGAAGTACTACAAACTGGTTATACTATCAAAAATAGGTTGCTCCGTCCTGCAATGGTTATTCTTTCTAAGAAATCTGCTGATTGTGGAAGCGATTAGCATGAGGTAAATGTATAATGACAAGTATTGTCTTTTCAGGTATCCAGCCAAGTGGCGTACTACATTTAGGTAATTATCTTGGTGCAATCAAACAGTGGATAGACTTACAGGATAAATACAAATCTCTTTTTTGTGTTGTCGACCTACACGCAATCACAGCAAATAAGCTTCCCGCAAGTGAATTAAAAAGTAATATTTTCAAAACAGCAGCAGCTTATATTGCATGCGGAATAGATCCAGAAAAGTCCATTATTTTTAGTCAGTCCACAGTTAGTGGTCATACAGAACTGGGCTGGATGCTTGGATGCTATACACCAATTGGTTGGCTTAATCGCATGACTCAATTTAAAGATAAAGCTGGCAGCGATAAACAAAAAGCCTCTCTTGGATTATATAGTTATCCAGTACTTATGGCTGCAGATATATTGTTGTATCAAACTAAATACGTTCCTGTTGGTGATGATCAAAAACAGCATTTGGAGCTTGCACGTGATATTGCATCAGCTTTTAACAATCATTATAAGCTGGATTATTTCATCGTACCTGAAATCTTAACTTTGGATTGCACATCAAGAATAATGAGCTTAAGGGATGGCACAAGCAAGATGAGTAAATCTGATCCTTCAGAACATTCGTGCATTAACCTTGATGATACGGATGACTTAATTGTCAAAAAAATAGAAAAAGCAAAAACAGATTCAATTCTAGGCTTTGCTACTTTAAAGTGCCGACCAGAAATAAGCAATTTGATAAACATTTATTCAGTGCTCAGTAATGTAAATGCGGAAAAAGTATGTGAAGAAGTGAACAAACATGACATGAAGCACTTCAAAAAAGAGTTAGCTGATTTAATTATCAGTGTTATATCACCCATACGTGAGAAAATGAATGATCTTTTAAAAGACCAATTCCATTTACATGAAATATTAAAAAAAGGCACAAAGAAAGCAGCAGAAATTGCAACCCATAATATAAAAGAAATCAAGGATATTATTGGATTTGCTCAATATCTGTAAGGTTCCAAAGTGTGATGGTGCGAACCGTCATACCGCCGCGGTATCTCAGCCGCTAACACGTAGCGGGATGACGGTTTTTCAAATTGTCGGTAAATCTAAGTCAGTTTAGCTATAGGCAGCAATTTTCTG
>NZ_JAPQLG010000163.1:0-237 GCF_028982005.1 Wolbachia endosymbiont of Drosophila bocki
AGCTGATAACTTGCAAATTTTTCCCAATTTGCTCAAGGTATCCTGCTATAAACCCAACTGTTTGCCTCAGGCCTATTCTAAATAAACAAGTTATTATGTGCACCAAAATTACAACTTTATCGCTATAAATATTGTTGCCACCTGGTATTTTTGGACCATTCTCGTACCACTTTTCTATGGCTTCGTTGATATAATGAAAAATATTTCCTCTTTTTTCTAGAAATTTGTTATATTCGC
>NZ_JAPQLG010000163.1:249-4877 GCF_028982005.1 Wolbachia endosymbiont of Drosophila bocki
CCCTCATTTTTTGTGGCATATTTTTTCTTTCAAGGTTAAATGGCTATTTTATAATGAATTTTGTCAGTAGCCACCAGATTTTTTCAGTTCCTATGCAACAAAGCCATCCCAGTGTCACGCACTGGGATGACAAAGAGAGGGTTAGACAAAAGGGTCGATAAATGATTAGGATTACTTTTTCAGCCGAACAAAAAGTAAAAGAATACAGTGGTAAAGTTACTGGCTTTGATATATTACAACCGGATGTTTTGAAAGAAGCAATTGCCTTTAAGGTAAATGGTGAGTTGCATGATCTCTCACGTGAAATTGAAGCTGATGCAGAGATAGAGGTGATACAACTGAGTGACGAAGCGGGTTTAGATATAATAAGGCATGATGCTGCTCACATAATGGCACAGGCAGTGAAAGAGCTATTTCCTAATACTCAGATTACTATCGGCCCAACAATTCAGGACGGTTTTTACTATGATTTTGCTACAGGTCGTACCTTCACTACGGACGATCTTACCGCAATAGAAAAGAAAATGAAGGAGATTGTAAAAAGTAACCACAGATTTGTTCGAGAAGTTTGGACTCGCAAGCAGTCAGTTGATTTCTTTAGTGGTATAGGCGAAAAATATAAGGTTGATATTATCTCATCCATACCAGAGGGTGAAAACCTAACTGTTTATAGGCAAGGTGATTTTGTTGACCTATGCCGTGGTCCGCACTCACCATCAACCGGCGGAGTTAAAGCGTTTAAACTTATGAAAGTAGCGGGTGCATACTGGCGAGGTGATGCAAAGGGCCCAATGTTGCAGCGAATATATGGCACAGCATGGAGAAATAAGGATGAATTAAACGCTTATCTTGAGTGTCTCAAAGAAGCAGAGAAACGTGATCACCGCAAAATTGCCAAGGATATGGATTTATTTCACATCCAAGAGGAAGCTGTTGGGCAGGTTTTTTGGCATGAACAAGGATATATTCTATATAATGTTCTTGAGTCTTACATCAGAAAGAAGCTAATAAATAATGGCTATTTTGAGGTAAAGACTCCTATTTTAGTAAGTAAAGAGCTGTGGGAAAGATCTGGACATTGGGATAAGTTTCGTGAAAATATGTTTATTGTTGACGAATCTGAGAATAAAAAGTTAGCAATAAAACCCATGAATTGTCCTTGTCATGTGCAGATTTTTAATTCTCACACCAGGAGCTACCGTGATTTACCAATACGTATGGCAGAGTTTGGCACATGCCATAGAAATGAAAGCTCAGGATCATTGCACGGACTGATGCGAGTGCGTGGTTTTACGCAAGACGATGCACACATTTTTTGTATGGAAGAACAAGTGAATTCTGAGACTATAAAGTTTTGTGACCTTTTAAAAGAAGTATATTCAGAGCTTGGATTTAATGAAATTTCTGTGAAATTTTCAGACCGTCCAGATATTAGAGCAGGTAATGATGAAGTGTGGGATAGAGCTGAAAAAGCGCTGCTTGAAGCCGTTAAAGAAGCAGGCTTGAGTTATAAACTTAACCCTGGTGAAGGTGCATTTTATGGTCCAAAGTTAGAGTTTGTCTTGAAAGATGCAATAGGCAGAAGCTGGCAATGTGGAACATTACAAGTTGATTTCATTTTACCAGAACGTCTGGGAGCTTTTTATATAGGAGCAGATGGACAAAAGCATCACCCTGTCATGTTACATAGGGCAATTCTTGGAACTTTTGAGCGTTTTATTGGAATTTTGATAGAAAATTATGCAGGAAAATTTCCAGTTTGGCTTGCTCCAACGCAACTTGCTATTCTGACCATTACAAATGAGGCTGACGGTTACGCCACAGAAACTAGCAATATTCTAAAAGAACAAGGTGTGAGAGTCAAGACTGATTTGACCAATGAAAAAATTAGTTATAAGATACGTTTGCATAGTTCAAACAAGGTTCCTATATTGTGGATTGTAGGCAAAAATGAAGTTACAAGTAAAACTGTGTCAGTAAGAAATTTAGGATCGGAAAGACAGGAGTCTTTTTCTTTGGAAAAGGCTAATGAATCGCTGTTAAAAAGTATTAATTTGAATTAAGGGAGTTAAAGTTTGCAAGTTAAAAAGAACAATAAAAACAGAATTAATGGATTTATCACAGCTAAGGAGGTACGCTTAGTTGATCATAGTGGTGAAATGGTCGGAATCGTGCCAATAGAACGAGCTTTGGAATTTGCACAGGGTGTTGGTTTAGACTTGGTGGAAATTGCACCTGATTCAACCCCTCCAGTATGTAAAATTCTGGATTATAGCAAGCAAAAGTATGATATAAAAAAGAAAGCAAGTGAAGCAAAAAAGAAACAAAAAACATTAACTATAAAAGAAATTAAACTGGGTCCTAATATTGGTGATCACGACTACGAAACAAAATTGCGTCAAGCAAGAGACTTACTTGTCCACGGACATAAAATTAAAGTCACAATGAGATTTAGAGGGAGAGAGCTTATAAACACTGAAGTTGGACTGGAAAAATTAGAACGGCTAATTCGAGACACTGAAGATATCGCAAAGGTAGAATTGGCACCTAAAAGAGAAGGGAATCAATATTTTTTAGCTCTGGCTGCTAAGTAGCAAAACGGCTTAAGAAGTATAAGTAAAGTTAAATTATCGCTCTCTCTTTGATAACATGGCGAAAATGTCTTATTAATCCTTGAATCGGCCAAGCTGCAGCATCGCCAAGCGCGCAAATTGTATGTCCTTCTATTTGAGTTGTAAGGTCAAGCAGCTTATCTATTTCATCAGGTTTAATATCTCCTGCCACCATCCTCTTCATAATCCTCCACATCCATCCAGTACCTTCACGGCATGGTGTGCATTGTCCACAGGACTCATGCATATAAAAGTGTGATAACCTCTCTATTGCAGCTATTATATCAGTTGATTTATCCATCACTATTACAGCAGCAGTACCAAGCCCTGATTGTGCAGTTCTTAATGAATCAAAATCCATTTCAATAGTATCGCATATAGATTTTGGAATTAATGGCACTGAAGACCCACCAGGTATTACAGCAAGTAAATTATCCCAACCTCCTCGCACTCCACCTGCGTATTTTTCAATTAATTCACGTAATGGAATTCCGAGCTCTTCTTCAACATTACACGGGTTGTTTACATGTCCTGAAATACAAAAGACCTTGGTACCAGTATCATTTGGTTTACCAAGAGACGTAAACCATTCTCCTCCGCGATTTAGAATATCTGGAACCATGGCTATAGTTTCAACGTTGTTTATTGTGGTTGGGCAGCCAAAAAGTCCAACACCTGCGGGAAATGGAGGCTTCATGCGAGGAAAGCCCTTTTTTCCTTCAATTGATTCGAGTTGAGCTGTTTCTTCCCCACATATGTAAGCTCCTGCGCCCCTATGGATAAACACATCAAGATCATAACCTGATTTGCAGGCATTTTTTCCAATTAAACCTTCTTTATAGGCTTCCTCAAGTGCTTTTTTTAGAACTAAATATTCATTATAAAATTCACCCCTGATATAAATATACGCAACTGATGCGCTGATCGCTTTGCCGGCCAGGAGAATTCCCTCAAGTAACTTATGTGGCTCATATCGCAATATATCTCTATCTTTACATGTACCAGGTTCTGACTCATCTGCATTGACTACTAAATATGCTTTTGGGAGATTTTTGGGCATAAAGCTCCACTTAAGGCCGGTGGAAAATCCTGCACCCCCTCGACCTCTCAAACCAGATTTCTTTACTTCATCAATGATCTTTTCTGATCCTAAATCCAGTAATTCCTTTGTTTTTTGCCAGCTACCGCGTTTTTTTGCACCCTCAAGTAGTGGAGTTCCTTTACCATTTAGGTTGGTGAATATTTTGTCTTGTTCTTTTAGCATGTTTTTCAAAATTTGTGAGTGATCCCGACGCGATTCGAACGCGTGACCCACTGATTAAAAGTCAGTTGCTCTACCGGCTGAGCTACGGGATCATTTCATTTTTCAGCTATACTAAACATCAATACAGTTTTTATCCGTTTTAATCAAACTAAAATTTTCATGTGTGGTTAAATAAATTATATAATATACTGCGTTAGTGATAATTTAGTTAAAAAATCTATGAACAATTTAAAAAAATTTCCAAAGGAAAACTTCTTGTTAATTTTCAGTTCACAGATTTATTTGGATGGTGTGACGTATAACGCTAAGGAGACAAAAAAATAGAGAAGTGTGTACACCCTGCGGAATTTGTACACTATTTAGCAATAGCCTAATAGATAAATATTTCTTGCATTTCAGCCTGAGTGATTTATGCTTTAAGCAAGAATTACCTGGGGGTATAGCTCAGCTGGTAGAGCATCTGTTTTGCACGCAGAAGGTCAGCGGTTCGATCCCGCTTGCCTCCACCAGTCTATACAGCTCTAGCTGCCACAAAACCTGTCAAAGCGGCTTATTTTAATCTATGAGGATTTTATACTATTTCCCTGAAAATCTCTATTTCTTTTCGTAACTTTTCTCTACACAAGTAATGTTGGTTATTACAATTGTAATATATACTAACTTAACAATAAATTAATCAATAAATGTTAGAACCTGTTAAGGATCTCGAAAATATGAGGTAAAATAAGCATAGTTAAGAAAGAGGTATATCT
>NZ_JAPQLG010000164.1:0-2918 GCF_028982005.1 Wolbachia endosymbiont of Drosophila bocki
TTTCAGTTTTTCTATTTTTTGCTGTAAATTTTTGCAAAGTTCTAAAAGGTTTACCACATTACCTCACTTTTGCTCTATGATTATCTTTATTATCTTGCTTTGTCTACCTTATTCTACCACTCCGCTGAACGGATACAATTTACTAAACAGAAAAAAAGGCAAAAGAAACCCTAGGGTAGCTAGTTATTCACTATCCATTTTTTAAGTTGGCGTTTTTTAATGTTTTAAATAGCGCGCTTCAGCTTGTGCAGGTAAAAACCTAGAAATATTGTGAAGACATAAGGTGCACATAGTGCAAAAAATTAAAAATAAGACGCCAACTACGCTGTTTTCTTGCTGTTTAATCTGCACAGATGAAGATAATTGAATACCTTCAGTTTTATGATAAGGGGGCTGGCGAAGGGTGTCAAGCAAGTTTTTTCGTTTCTATTTCCAATAAAAGTTTGTTATATGGTTATGCAAGAAGTCTATTGTAAATGAAATGAATGTGAAAAATATCTTATTAGCGTTTTTAGTACAAATGGTATTCAGTTTGCCGCTATTTGCAGCTGATCCTGTTTTGCTCAACTGCATTGAAACTCCAGAAATATATGACCTTGATGCAAGGCCAAAAAATTTTAGCTCTTCAAACAATTTAAGAAGGAAACCTGGTTCTCCAAATAGTGCAACAGGAGAATTAATACACATAGTGGGTAGAATTACTGATATAAACTGTTTACCAATACAAAATGCTGTAGTTTCTATATGGCACGCGAATTCACGCGGCGTGAACCATTACGATAAGAATATAGAGGATGATCCGAATTTTGCTGGATCAGGAAGGTTTGTAGTGAATAATCTTGGCTATTATAATTTTATTACGATAGCACCTGGTAAAACTGGTGATAGAGCTCCACATATCAACTTTCTAGTTCAACATCCGGATTTTCCGGAATTCACAACGCAAATGTTTTTTGTTGACCATAATTGCGATAATTGTGCTGATCCTGTTCTTGGAGATTTTGTTAGTAATGGGCTTGCAAGCCTTCTCATAACACCATTTACTTACAGTGATCAGGTCATAAAAACCTATACGTTTAACATTACCTTGGGCGGATATAATAAGTTCTCCAATAAAAGATAAAAACCCTTGCATGTAAGGGGGTCCATAGTAAACTTAAGTGTTATTGTACTTAGGATGTGTATGAAAAATATCTTACTGATGTTTTTGCTATGTTTTATGTACAATTTACAATTATTTGCAACGGAGATACCAGCAATGAAAATAACAATTTCTAAAATTTCGCCCGATTTTAAAACAATAGTAATGGGTTTATTTGAAGACAACGAAACCGTAAATGATAGCGGAGTTTTGCAAAGAAAACAGGTCATAGATAATATAAAGCAATTTAGCGATTTCAATGGAAGTTTTGGTGAATTTTTCTCTACTGCTTTGCCAGAAGAAAAAAATGTTATAGTTGTTGGACTGGGTAAGAAGGATGAATGGAATGAAAATAAAGAATTAAATATTGGTGGTAAAATATATTGTGAGCTAAGCAGATTAAAAATTAAAAAAGCAGCGGTTTTAATCGAAGGTAGTGCAGCAAATGTTGCATATGGTGCGTTTCTGCGTAGTTTTAAGTTTGATAAGTATAAAACTAAAAAGGATGAGAAAATTGCAGAGGTAGAGGAGATTACCGTATTAGTAAAAGATGAACAATTAAGTAATGCTGAAAGATCATTTGAGCACTTAAGGCAAGAAGGTGAGAGTATATTCCTTGCGCGCTCTTTTATAACAGAGCCTCCTAACATTCTGTATCCAGAATCCTATGCTGATCATATAAAAAAAGAACTTACTAAGCTTGGCCTTGAAATCGAGGTGCTTGATAAAAAGCAGATGGAAGAGAAAAAAATGGGAGCCTTGCTTGGAGTTGCACAAGGAAGTAGTAAAGAACCAAAATTAGTAGTGATAAAATGGAATGGAGCTTCTAAAGAACAAAAGCCTATAGCTTTTGTTGGTAAAGGTATAACGTTTGACACTGGTGGAGTATCACTCAAACCTTCACGTGGTATGGAGTCGATGAAATATGACATGGCAGGCTCTGCTACTGTGGTTGGGGTGATGCATGCTTTAGCAGGACGAAAAGCAAAAGTAAATGCAATCGGCGTGGTCGCACTTGCAGAAAATGCAGTGGGTGGTAATGCTCAAAGGCCAAGTGATGTAGTAACTTCAATGTCTGGGCAGACGATAGAAGTGTTAAACACTGATGCAGAGGGAAGGCTTATACTTGCAGATGCTTTGTGGTATACGCAAGAGAGATTTTCACCACAATTTATGATTGATCTTGCAACCTTAACTGGAGCTATAGTGGTTGCACTTGGAAATAACGAATATGCTGGTCTTTTTTCAAATAATGATGAATTAGCAAACCGTCTGATTGATGCCGGAAATGAAGTAAATGAGAAGTTATGGCGTTTTCCTATGAATGAAACTTATGACAAAATTATTGATTCACCGATTGCTGATGTTCAAAACATCGCTCCTGCAGGCTCTGGTGGAGATAGCATAATGGCTGCACAGTTTTTACAGCGTTTTGTGAATGAAACTTGCTGGGCACATTTAGATATCGCAGGCACTGCTTGGCACGAGAAAGGTACTGACATTTGTCCAAGAGGAGCAGTAGGTTTTGGTGTAAGGTTACTTAATAAGTTGGTTGAGAAGTACTACGAAGCCAATGATTAAAGGTCTTTATACTGGATTTATGGCTTAGCTACATGAACGTTTATTTTCGAGGCGCAGCAAATGAAAGTAGCTGATACATATTTCTTTTTTTCTGGATTCCAGTGTCAGCTACTTTCATGACACCCTGACAACCGTCATCCCGCTACTTGTTAGCGGCTGAGATACCGCGGCGGTATGACGTAGGACTGCTGTCATC
>NZ_JAPQLG010000165.1:0-2167 GCF_028982005.1 Wolbachia endosymbiont of Drosophila bocki
TAAAGAATATAGATGAGTAATAAAGGCTGTTGTTACGACAATTCTGTTGCAGAAAGCTTCTTTAGCTCATTGAAAAGAGAAATACTTATTGATACTTCACAACACTCTGCTCAACAAACTAGAACTGCAATATTTGAATACATAGAAATTTTTTATAACAAACAACGTCACTATTAACTATTGCATTCCTGAGCATTTTGATTCATCATTCTCTTTGTGAAAAACATTCCAAACTTTCTCTTCACTTTTTCTGGGTAAGGTCAGTCAGCTACTTGGATGACAGGGGAGGGAGGTGCTACCCTGACAATCGTCATCCCGCTACGTGTTAGCGGGATCTAGAGATACCGCGAATGAATCGCGGTATGACGGTCTGCAGCGGTATGACGTAGGGCTGCACTAGCTATATCATGCATTTTATTAACCGACACTATAAACAACATCCTTACAATTATGAGATTGAACCACAACTTGCTCAAGCGTTAAGCTGCTGCGTTTAGCGTCTTTACCGTGGTTTTCCCCAAGAACATTTGTTCTTTCGTGTTTTATTTCTTCAATGAATTTCTTGTTAACGCTTTTAGGGTCAATCTTTTCCTGCGAATATATAAGATTAGTGCAATTTGTTTTTCTATAATAATGTATGCCAAAACCCACAATGAGTAATGCAAGTATACCAGAACCTATAAGTAATGATAATCCTATGTTATTAGTCAAAGGGTTTTGGTAAAATTTTTGTACACCATTAACACCATGTGTTGCAAGTAGCCCTAGAGGAAACGCTATATTTGCAGCAACTACACCAGTAAATAATGCAGTAAATATTGGTCTGTCGTTAATTACTGATTTTATTTTATTAGTTCTAGTAATTACTTTTTCGTCAATGTTAGTGAAGCCTTGTTTAGCTTCCCAAGCATTAAGTACAAAATTTGAATGAGTGCCATTGCTATATTCCAGTCTTACAGATTTTATAGCTTTATCTTTTGGCTGGTGCTCCAACACCTCAGCTAAAATTTTATCCGCATCTTTTTTTTGAATGGAATGTTCTTCAGTGTCTATAAATTGCCTTGTTGCAAAAAATATTGGACCAATTGTAAGCAATGCAGCAAGTGCGATAACTGGTATAGTGATATATTTTGGGCTGTTTGTAAAAAATGCAATAAATTTTGCTTTATCTTGTAAATATAATAAAGCTGCAGATATACTGAATACAATAGCACTTGCACCAAAAATTATAAAACCCTTCTGCTGCATGGCATACTTTGCTCTTGGCAAGAATCTGTTTGTTTTTTTATTTGTTGTGCTACCTATATCAGAATTTAGTGACAAAGACTCTTCAGAGTCATCTTTGCTTTTATACGATGGTAAAGTATTTGAAGACGCACCTAAATCATCTTTTGAGTTTTGACCACCTATTCCACTGTCTAAACTCTTTTTCGAAGATTTTGCATTTGGGTCTATAGCTGCATAAATATGTTTTTCTGATCCATTACCAGATAATCCTCCTAAACCTAAACTTGCTGTTTGTGATACCCAATCATGAGTCTCACCTTTTGTTTCTTCTAGGGAAGAAGGTAGTACTTCAGTACTAAGACCAAACAAATTTTTGTCTTCTTTGTCTTGTAAACCTGGAGCTTTTGGCAAAATCGGTGGTGCTCCATCACCATCTTTTTGTCGATTTACAGATGCATAAGTAGGATCCACTTCCTCATCATCTGATTCTTCATGTGACATTCCCTGCACACGTGGTACTACATTCAGTACACTTGAGATAGCATTTCCTGCTTCTTCAGGCGATGGTGGATCTTTTAGTGTTATCTTGCTATTGTCACCTGTTTGTTCGTAAGAAGTTAATTTTACTGTTGATTTTTCGACTGACCCATGCATATTCACTCCAAAGTTAATTACTATGCTGCATTGATTACGCTATAGTTATTAAGATATAGTAAATACCAATTTACAGATAATGTATCTGTTTAGCAGAGTGGCAAAATAAGGTAGACGAGAAAAGACAACTATAGGAACAAATGGGTGTCATCCCAGTGCCCAGACACTGGGATCCAGAAAATTTGATTGTGTACTATACAACATTTTCGATCAAAAGCTGGATTCCAGTGGGCTTTGTTGCATCGCTACTTATGAAAGGCTAACTATAATTAGGATTATAAGCAAC
>NZ_JAPQLG010000166.1:0-1218 GCF_028982005.1 Wolbachia endosymbiont of Drosophila bocki
TATAGTTAGCCTTTCATAAGTAGCGATGCAACAAAGCCATCCCAGTGTCTGGGCACTGGGATGACATCCTGTTACACGTTCAACTTCATTCTCTCTCATCTCCCTATAACTTGGTAATGTAGAATTTTTTACATGCAACCCGGTATATATTGCAATCAAAGCAGCTATGACACTGCAAACTACTGCACCAGCTACAAATGGAACCATCACAGCAGCAGTAATGAATAATCCTGTAATAACAACTCCAACAACATCTTTTGTCAATGAGGTGTAAAAATCCTTTTTGCTCTCTTTATATTTAGTTTCTTGTTCATTTGGCATAGAAAATTGAGCATCTACAAAGCCGTTAGCTTTATTATCATTATTTGGTGTGGCAGTTTGGTCAATCCCTGTTACTACAGGCGTTTTATTTTCGTTATTATGATGCTGACCGTTACCACTATTTGGTGTAATAGTATGATTTGATAGACCATCGCTGTGAGTTCTTATATTACTAGACTTATCATTACCGCTTGACATAGCGGATGTGCCGGCGTTTGTTGATACTACAGGAGATACTGGTTTATTAATAACACTCCTACCGTTACCACTATTTGGTACAGTAGTTGGATTTGTTTTTTTTGTTGATGTTGCTATAGATTTACTAGTGGCATTACTATTACTGCCAGATCCTACTTTAATTTCCTCATTAGATATTTTTTGCTTTTCTTGTTTCTCCTCTATCGCTGACACGAGTAACGTAACAAGTTTTTCATTGTTTTTGTCTATAGCCTTATCTAACGCATTACTCTTTAATTGTTGACACAACTTGTACAGCTTGCTTTTAGGTATTAGCTTTGATTGTTCTGCGTTAACATTTTGTAAGAGTAGATCTAAAATTTCGGTATTACCAAAATGGACAGCATAATTTAATATAGATTGACCATTTACAGTTTTGGGAATATGGCATGTTTCTTCTTGTTGGGAAATGATACTAATAATTTTTAGCTCATTTTTAAAGAGAAATTTTATAAAATCTAGATTACTTTTTTCAATTGCAAGTGCTAATAGTAAATCTTCCAACACACAGCCATTATGAAATTTTTGCTTTAGAACCTGTTAAGGATCTCGAAAATATGAGGTAAGATAAGCATAGTTAAGAAAGAGGTATATCTATGCAAAAAAGCTATCCAAGCGATATAAGTAAAGAACAATTTAAAAAAATTAGACCAATACTGG
>NZ_JAPQLG010000168.1:0-14725 GCF_028982005.1 Wolbachia endosymbiont of Drosophila bocki
AGCTTGCAAATGATTGTCCTTTCCTTCATTTCTCTCCTATTACGAAGATTTTAAACAGGTTCTTAGAATTTTCTTCCTCTTTAGCTTTTACTTCCGCTTCTTTTTTAGCTAGTTGAGTTTTTTGCCCAGAAATTGTTTGCTCTTGAGCTTTCATTTTATTTTTTAACTCAGAATTTGTTTTGTTCTCACTAATTGCTTTATACGAAAGTGCAATAGTTACAACAGAAAACACAGCATAACCAATAATAAATGGCAGGCCAACACTTAATGCTGCAACTGGAGCTAAGAAACCAATATAAGGAGCTGCAGCAAACACTCCAGATGCTAATAAAGTGAAAGTAGCCAGAGTTCCAGCTATACAATAGGGTACATTGTTTTTATTCATCATCTCACGTATTATAAAATATAATACCATCATAAAAGGATTTTTAAGAAGTTGTCAAGCTGTCTTTACATAAAAAAAATAATTGATAAACTTGGGAACAAGAAGATTGCTGCCAAGCTATGAACTATGCCTTTCCGTGTAATCTTTAAATGCACCTCTGTTAGAGTCAAAATATAGCTTCACACTGCCAATTGGTCCATTTCTCTGCTTTGCAATAATGAGCTCTGCAATGTTTCTAATTTTTTCCATTTTCTCTTGCCATTCCCGATGTTTATTGTTTCCTTCATTTGGCTGTTTTCTTAGTTCATAATACTCTTCTCTATAGAGAAACATTACTATATCTGCGTCTTGCTCTATGCTCCCTGAATCACGTAAATCAGAAAGTTGTGGTTTTTTATCATCCCTCTGCTCAACAGAACGAGAGAGCTGAGATAGTGCAACAATGGGAATATTTAGCTCCTTTGCAATTGCTTTCAAACCCTGCGTCACTTCCGAGATTTCTTGCACTCTATTTTCATTACTCCTTTTTGTTGTTCCTCTGATTAGCTGCAAATAATCAATGAATACCACTTCTACATTATATAATTGATACAGCAAGCGTATTCTGGTGCGAAGGGCACTAATTGATAGCGCAGGGGTGTCATCTATGATGAAAGGCAGTTCAGATAATTCTGTACTAGTATTGATAAATTCATGCAATTCAAAATCACTAATTCTCCCGGTTAATGCCTTATAATAACTAATCCCTGAATCTATAGTGATCAGCCTTGCAGTTAATTGCTCTGCTGACATTTCAAGCGAGAAAAACGCTACATAGTGTTGCTTATCTGCTCTTTTTTGCAACATCTTACAAGCATTAAGTGCGATGTTTAGCGCCAATGCTGTTTTACCCATAGAAGGCCTTGCAGCTAAAATTAATAAATCAGATTTTTGTAGACCACCAAGAAGCTGATTTAGATCTTGAAGTCCGGTTGTAACGCCTAGCGCTTCTGGATTATTTTTCAGTGTGCTGATCTTCTCAACTACATCTTTAATTGAACTTGCAAGTTTTATATATGTTTTCTCACCTTGTTTTTTTACTGCCAAATTGAACAATTTTGTCATTGCTTGTTCAATTTGCGCCTGTGCAGGATTTTCAATATCGTAGTTGTAGCTATCACCAACTATTTCTTGCCCGAGCTTAATTAAACATCTCCTTAAGTAAGTATCACGGATTATTCTAGTCAAACTATAGATATCAAGCGCAATACTTGCCTTCGCTGCAAGCTTTGCTAAGTACTCTACCCCACCACATTCGGTAAACGCTTGGTCGTTCTCAAAAAACATTTTGAGGCTCAGTTCATTGGCAACTATACCGTGTTTCCTGGTTTTAGATATTTGCGTAAAAATACTTTGATGCAGTGGATCATAGAAATTTTCTGCTGTAATTGTGTCTTCAACTGCATCACAGATTCTATTATCACGAATCATTGCACCAATAAGCATCTGTTCAGCTTCTAGATTATGCGGTAATTTACATATTTCCTTTTCTACACTTCTTGAACCCAAGAGACTAGCTAATTCATTCATTTTAAGTTTTGAGAGTAACTGTTGATTATTGTAGAATATTTAGTCCTCATTTGAAAGATGTAAAGGCAAAAAAATTTGACTAATTCCGTGTTGCCTATAGCATTAAAACTTAATGCCCCTGTGGTGGAATGGTAGACACGGCAGACTCAAAATCTGTTGCTTGCAAAAGCATGCTGGTTCAAGTCCGGCCAGGGGCACGTTAAATATTGGAAAGTGTATATATGTTGCATAAATTTTTTGATCGTTTATTTTCTATTTTTTCTTCTATAAATGTTATTCAAAAGGTAAAGAAAGATGAAAATGGGATATGTTATGTAACGGGCCTCAGGCGCTATATATCAGTATTGCTTGATTTAATTATTATCGTTTTGTTCTTGCAGTTTTGCAGCCAAGCCTTAAATCAGCTCTTTATGAACTCAGAGGATAGCAAAATATTAAGTCAAATTGCTGCAAAATCCCCAATGCAAGCACCACTGTCTGCGGAAGAAAAGACAACGCAGAGTAGACTTATAAAATTACTAATCCTAAATCAAATAGTCCAGTTTATTATGCTCTTTTGCTATGTAATATATATGTGGGTAAGGTTTGCTGCTACACCTGGAAAACTATTACTTGGGCTTAGAGTTGTGGATGCACAAACTTTCGAAAAGATAACTTTAAGACAAGCAACAAAGAGATTTTTTTCCTTTATATTGTCAGTTGCACCATTATTCTTGGGCTTTTTATGGTCAAATTTCAACAAACGCTGTCAAACTTGGCACGATAAGATCGCAGGCACAGTGGTTGTCACGAGTAAAAGCCTTAGAAGGCAGAGCTAAAAACTACTTGACACCCTTCGCCAGCCCCTTTATCATGATACTGAAGGTGTTCATTTGTCTTCAATCTGTGCAGATTAAACGACAACAGTATTACGTATTGGCGTCTTATTTTTAATTTTTTGCACTATGTGCACGCACTGGGATGACACCTCTGGGCACTGCCGTTGTAAAGGAACCAGTGTCAGCTACTTTCATGACACCATTTGCTGTCTTTAAAAATGAATGTTCTTACAATTGTGCGTCATGCGCTTTATTAAATATTTTACTTAAAAATCTAATTTCTTATTATACAAGAGATAAGCAATTCATTGATGATGAAAAATTACAAAAAGGGGCATAGAAAGCGCCTAAGGGAGAAAATTATTTTAGATAATGGACAATCATTACTTGATTATGAGGTTTTAGAGCACATTTTATATTCAGCATACAGTAGAATTGATGTAAAGCCGATAGCAAAGAGTTTGATAGAAAATTTTGGCAGTTTGAATAAAGTTTTTAATGCTGACCTGGAAGCGCTGCAAAACGTTGATGGTGTCAGCAATGCAGCGATATCTGCCATCTTTTGTGTAAAACAAGCCTTTGTTCGTTCTGCAAGAGAAGAAATAAAAGACCTGCCTATAATCGATAACTGGGAAAAATTGCTTGATTATTTAAGAATAAGTATAGGAAGCCTCAATAAGGAAAATTTTCGCGTCATCTATATGAATAAAAAGTATCGTCTAATAGCGGAAGACCTGCAAAATATTGGTACAGTAGATCAAACTCCTCTTTATGTCAGAGAGATCATCAAGCGCGCACTTTTGATTGGTTCAACATCCATTGTAATATCTCACAATCATCCAAGCAGAGATACACAACCTTCAAATAGCGATATATCTCTCACTAGACAACTAGCAGAAGCTTGCCAAAGTATAGGAATAGAATTAATAGATCACATTATTATTACATTCAGTAGCTATTTTAGTTTCAAGGAAAATAGGTTGTTGTGAAAGCCTTTATAGCTACAGTAACTTAGATTTACCGACAATCGTCATTCCGCTACGTGTTAGCGGGATCTATCTGCGGCGGCATGATGGTAAGTTTTATTGTGGTACGATGGTGTAGTATAATGTTGGTAAACCTCAGTTACTTTAGCTATAAACGATTAAGATGAAGTTATCATATATCTATATACTTACAAATAAAGCTAATAGCACATTATATATTGGTGTAACTGCAAATTTGATCAAGAGGATTTGGGAACACAAAAACAAAATTGTTTCAGGTTTTACATCAAGATATAATGTAAATAAATTTGTATATTTTGAAGAGTTTGAAGATATAAGTTTAGCTATTGCAAGAGAAAGGCGCCTGAAAGAATGGCCAAGGCAGTGGAAAATTAATTTGATCAATCAAAAGAATCCTAGCTGGATTGACTTATATTACTTAGCTTTAAGATAGCTATGCTGAGATCCCGCTACTTGTTAGCGGGATCTATCCGCAGCGGTATGACGTAGGACTGCTGTCATTCCGCTACGTGTTAGCGGCTGAGATACCGCGAATGAATCGCGGTATGACGGTCTGCGGCGGTATGACGGTTCGCGGTGGTATGACGTAGTAGCTATTTCTTGCAATCAAGTTTCGTTAAAAGTCAGATTGAATGGTTAAATCTTCCACCCAAATAACCACGCACTCTATTTGCTTGTTTGGATATATTTCTTGTACTAAGGTTTTATAGATTAACATCTGTTTTTTTATTTCATTTAATAAGGAAACAGAAACGTTACGGTGTGATTTGTAGTCAATTATGATTGCTTTATCTTGCGTTATGCATAGCCTATCTAGTCGTACTAATACTGACTTGCCATCAATTGTTCCACTCAGCGTAATCTCTGATTTGCCTTCCAAGTCAAACAAATAGCCATATTTTTCATTAAAGGCTAATATTTTACTGTAAATTTTATCCTTATCTTCACCGATGTTATCAAGGTATTTTCTGACCCAATTTTTTCTCCTTTCTTTTTCTATCTTGGGCATATACTGCAATATGCTGTGAATAATCAGGCCTCTTGCATGACCATCTGTCATCCCAATGCTCCTTGTTGTCATTCCAGCACTCTCATCTGTCATTCCAATACCCCTGTCTGTCATTCTAATACCCCTATTTGTCATCCCAGTGCTTGACACTGGCTTTTTTTCTCCAGGTTCCAGCGTCACGTGCTGAAATGACATCGAAGAGTGAGTAGCTGATGCTGGCTTTTCTTCTTTTTTACTGGATCCCAGTGTCAAGCACTGGGATGACAGGGGAGGACGCTGGGATGACACCGAAGAGTGGGCTAAAGCTGGTGGAAGGGAAATGACCGGAACGTCAAAGTAATCACGTTTTTTATAAATGTAAGGGTAGTTTGCATTCACGCATAATACTTCAACTTTTTCTTTAAATACTGGCCGTAAACCCCTTTGTTTCCTTTTATATGGTTCTCCATACTTAGTGATTAGATCATACCAAGAGCCCTTTTGCACTGGCTCTTTACTTAAGATGTATAACTCATCTTCAGCACGCGTGAGTGCTACGTATAATAAACGCAAATATTCATTATAATCCTCTAGTTTTTTCTCTCTTTTTACTTGATCGCAATAAGCGTTGTTGTTTTTTCCACACCAAAATGGTGCTTTCGTTCCATCAAAGATAATGCTTTCACTGTTTCTTGGCACTGTGTTTGTATCAACCAAAAATACTATGGGAGCTTGCAGACCTTTTGATTTGTGAATTGTCATTATTCGCACAGCATTGCGTTCTGATTGCATATCATTCTTAATCTCCGGATTATTCTCCTTGATCCATTGAACGAACGCTTGAAGAGATGGGTTCTCAAATTGCAACACAAGGTTCATAAATTCGTCTAGAACCTCGAAGCACTCAAGACCTAGCCTTGCAGCAAATTTCTTCTTACCTGTGCGCAGTATATGCGTGAATAATGCGAGAGGGGATTCTGTGCGAGATAAGTTAATAAGATAGTTTAATTCACTATAGATAACCACAGAATAATCCTGAATTCTTTCCCATAGTGAATGCTCCTTACGGTCGTATGCAATGTTAAATAAATCATCCTCGGTGAAATTAAATAGCGGTGATTTTAAAGCATTTGCAAGAGCTAGATCATTTGCCTGGAGGAGTAAAAATTCGGTCAAAGCTATTAAGTCCTGCACGGCTATATAGTCCATAATTCTAAAATAATCTCGGCCTACAACTGGCACATTTGCTTTTTTAAGTTCGCTTATTATGTAATCAACTAACACGTTTCGTTGTCGCACCAAAATCATAATGTCTCTTGGCTCTATATGGCGATCTTTAGCGACTAAAATTCGCCCTTCATTTAACCAATTGTGAATTCTGTTGGCTATTGTTTGAGCAAGTAATCGGTCTGCTATTATATAATTTTCCCTGCATGTCAGAGGAATTTGTAAAGCTTGCTGTTCTTTCTCTTTGCGCCTTGGTAACGCTGGCCAAATTTCAATATATCCTTGGTCATTTTCTCTATGTGGAACATGTTTTATTTCATTATCATTAAAAGATATTTCTGCGCGGAAGTTATTAAATATTCTATCTACAAGCATCAAAACTTCTGGAGTTGAACGAAATGACTTTTCAAGTTGGCATGATATCCAATCTCTACCACCAGTTTTCGTATGAAAGTATTGTTGCATATAGTTGAATAGATGGGGATTTGCTCCTTGAAATCTGTATATGGATTGTTTTACGTCACCAACAACAAATAAGGTTCGCTTTTCATCATTACCGGCAAAAAATTCATCGCAGAGATTTGTTATAATTTTCCACTGACTGATGCTATTGTCTTGTGCCTCGTCAACAAGGATGTGATCTATTTTTTGATCTAAGTTAAACAATACCCAATCTTTATGATCTGGGTCGCTGAGAAGATTTGTTGCTAAGTCAATTATATCATTGTAGTCAAGCAGTGCATTTTTTGATTTTTCACTATTATATAAATCAACATATACTTTAAATACACCAAGTAAGCTACTGGTTCTCTTGAATATTTGATAAGAGTTCATGTCTCTTATATGGGTAAATACTACATTCTGAACGCTCTCTATTATTTGCTCTGCATCTTTGAATTTCTCCAAAATACTTTTTGTTGCAATGGATGATATGCTCTTTTTTTCGTGCGATTCTGATTTGAGAAATACCTTGGCTAGGTTTTCTATTTTGGTGTCATTCCACTTTATTCCGGTGTCATCCGAGTAGCTGACACTGGTTCTTTTTTTCTGGATCCCAGCTGGGATGACAGTAGAATAAAGTATTTCACTATAACTCTGATCTCTTTTACTGCCTTCACTTAATATCTCGGCTAGTCTTCCCACGTGCTCAATTGTTTCACTCTGTAAGTCATGAATTCCATCTGGGGCGCTCAATTTATCTTTGATATATTTCGAATCATTTGCTGATATCGATCTTTTTATACATAAAGTATAAAGCAAATCGCGTAGTTTATTTTCATCAATTTCAGTTGCAATAAGGTTGATATCATCCTGCACAGTTTCGTTATGAAGCACTTTATTGAATATGATGGAATGTAATTCTTTGCATTCGCTCAGCGTGCAATTTGGAGCAATGCCAGCTTCTATAGGAAAGCTGGAGATTAATTTGTAACAGAAAGCGTGTATGGTTTGTATAGTTAGACCAAGATTTTCCAGTTCAGAGAAAAGCCTTCTTGCTCTTGTTAAATAATCTTTATTTTTTCTGGATCCCAGTGTCACGCACTGGGATGACATTGGAAAGAAATCTAGTTGTTCTAGATCTGCTGCCAACACACTATCTGAACATATTGCCCACTTACTGAGTATGCTGTGAATGCGATTCTCCATTTCGTTTGCTGCAGCATTGGTGAATGTTAAGCAAAGAATATTTCTTTTGTTTTCTAATAAAAGTCTCAATACTCTGTCTATTAAGATTTTTGTTTTGCCTGTACCAGCGGACGCATTTACCCACACAGAGAAATTAGGATTTATGGCATTTGATCTCATCAGAAGTGCGAGAACCTTATAAAAGTTGACTAGAATAGCATTATACATATAATGTAAAAATAGTGTTAGTGAAGATATATAATGAAAAGTTTTTGTGTAAAGGCGCCTGCAAAAATCAATCTTTTTTTGCATGTTGTAGACAAAAAAGAAACAGGGTATCACTTGATTGAAGGTTTATTTGTCTTTGCTAATCTCTCTAATTTTTTGGAAATAAAAGTAGGTGAGGAGGATTCTAGATACGATAACTCTACAGTTGAATTTATAAACTCCGAGTCTAAAATAAATAACCAATATAACACTGTAATGAAAGCGGTTAATCTGCTGCTTAGGCATGCTCCTGTACGCACTAAAGTCACTGTAAAGGTTGTAAAAAACATACCAATTGCTGCAGGACTTGGTAGCGGATCCTCAGATGCTGGAGCTGTGGTACGTACGCTAGGGAAGCTGTGGGAGATTGATAGGACGATTTTAAATGAAATAGCCTTAAACGTTGGTGCTGATGTTCCCGCAAGCGTAGATAGCAAGCCAGTTTTTGTTAGAGGTATTGGCGAAGAATTATGCCACATTAAAAAATTCTCTTTACCTACAAATGTGGTGCTTGTGAAACCGAAAAAAAAGTTTTTGAGTACACCAGAGGTATTTTCCAAACATGAAGGAAAATTTTCTGAGCCAATTAAATGGAGCGATGACGCTGAAAAGGATTTGTTGAAGCTTCTTAAAGAGACGAGAAACGATCTTCAAGAAATAGCAATAAGCTTTGTACCTGAAATTAAGGATGTGATATCAACACTTGAGTCACAAGAAGGCTCTATACTTTCTCGCATGTCAGGCAGTGGTGTATCATGTTTTGGAATATTCGATAGTGAGGAAAATGCAAAAGTTGCTGCAGTTAATATCGGAAAAAAGCAACCAGAATGGTGGGTATGTGACACTCAATTAATAGTTTGACTTATGGATATAACTCCCTTAATTTCCGAGAATAAAAATCTTATAAATGGTTACAGGGAAGGAAAATTTTTGGTAAACAATCAAGAATATTATGGCTCAATTATAATTTTTCCTGAAAAGGTGATTAAATTGAAAGAAAGTGATGTAAACAGCAAGGAGTATTTTGAATCTTTTTTAACAGAGGAAATAGAAATTTTGTTAATAGGTACTGGTAAAACACGCAATATACTATGTTCTTCAGTGAAGTCCTATCTTATGGAACAAAAAGGTTTAAATTTTGAATTTATGACAACAGGTTCTGCATGCAGAACCCATAATGTTCTGATATCCGAAGATAGATTTGTTGTCAGTTATCTAATAGCCATATAGCATGCTTACCCAGGACTTTTTCATCAATAGTCTAGTTGCAGTAGTCGTAATTAGCCTAGTAACAGGCGCTTTAGGATCGTTTATGATATGGCAAAGGTTATCTTATCTTGGTGATAGTTTGTCCCATTCTTCGTTGCTTGGTGTTGCACTTGCTTTAATCTTTAAGATTAGCCCATCGCTTAGCATAATGCTCATTGCAATTACATTTGCTATACTACTTTCTCTTAATTTTAACAGATTATATTCTGCTGATACGATATTGAACATTGTTACCAATGTAGTTTTATCATCGAGTTTAATACTTATGTCTTTTCTTCCATCTGGCAATAATAGTATTATTAGCTCACTGTTTGGTGATATATTAACGCTCGATCAAAGTGATATAGTATTGATTTTTTTAACCTCTGCAGTAGTTACTTTGATATTAATATTTAGATGGCGTTATTGGTTAATGATTTCAATTAATCAAGATTTAGCAGTAGTTGAGAAGATTAATGTCAATTTTGTTAGACTAGAATTTTTAATCACTCTTGCTATATTTATAGCAATTGCTGCCCAATTAATAGGGATATTACTCATTGCTGCATTTTTGCTAATACCAGCAGCATCTGCAAGGCTCATTTCGAAAACTCCAATGGAGATGATTATTGTTGCAACAGTTTTTTCTGTAATCTCTGGGATATCAGGTCTCATGTTATCTGCAAGTTTTGATTTGTTAACTGGACCTGCAATTATACTTGTTGCAGCGGTATATTTAATTATCGCTTATTTTATAAGGCTAGTATTAAGCAGGTTGGCTTAATTTTAGTCTCGAATGTTAATAATTTTGTAATATACTCATTATAAAGCATCACTATCTTAGCACAAAATAGTTTTTGCTATACTATTATTTATATGCTAATGATAAGTTGTTGGCTTTATGGAGTAAGCAATATGAGCGAAGAAGGATTTTTTTCTAAATATATATCTAAGCCTGTGAAAAAATTTTATAATTATATTACAGGAAAAACAGAAGAGTCGGATAATGTGCAGAGTACGGCAGATGATATTGTACAAGAAAGCTCAGAGTCTTTGGATACTCATGTACAGTCAAATGAGAGTGATATCATATAGATAGCATGAGGGTCACACCATCCAAAGTTAAAAAATTCCTAGAGAAACCTGATGCTTTAAGTGGTGTGTTGATTCATGGAAGTGATAACAGTAAGGTTGGTTTTTATGTACAGGAAATAATTGCTAATTTGGATGAGTATTCAGTTCAGGTGATGGATTTTGCAATAGTGAATAAGTCACCCGGTTTACTGTTTCCTGAATTGGCAAACATTTCGATGTTTACCAGCAAAAAATTAATTAAGCTGATAAATGTGAGTGGAGGTATATCCAAAGAGTTAAAAAACGTATTGGATTATAATGCAAGTGGTCATTATGTAATGATGGTAGCAAGTGATCTTCCATATAATTCTGCAACCAAAAGTTATATGGAGAGTTCAAAAATTTTTGGTGTGATTGCTTGCTATAAGGACAGCAACAGCAATCTTTATGACATCATATCAAGTTACTTAAAACAAAATGATATAAAATGCACAGATGAGATAATCTACCATTTGCAATCTTACTTTAATCATAGCAAGCTGCCTGTATGTTCAGAACTTGAAAAGTTAGTTTTGTACTTAGGGGAGAGAAAAGACCTAAAACTTACTGATATAGAATTGTGCTTTTCAACTTCCGGCAACGACTATGCTACACTTGATGATCTATGCTCTGCCATAGCAAGTAAAGATATGTCGCGCTTCATTAGAATTTCTGATGTATTGATATCGCAAGAAAATTTTTCACCGATAGCGCTGATTCGTATTATATCAAATTACTTTTTGCGTCTTGAAAACGTTTTGCTGTCAGTGCAAGGTGGAATGAGTAAGCAGGTTGCAATTGATCAGCTAAGCCCTCCATTGTTTTTTAAACAATTGCAGAGCTTTAAATCTCATTTGAAAAGTTTGCAACTTTCAGAACTTAAGAAGATCTTGGAAAAATTGATAAGCTTAGAAGTTACCTGTAAAAAAACTGATTTAGATCATAAAATGATTTTTCAACATGCACTGACGAGTAGCTGACTACTCAGATCCAGCCTTTCTTATAATTTCATCAAAATGTTGTATTTTAACATAAAATAGCTGCTTTTATGCCTACCAAAATTCATTCTTTAGTGTGTGTCTCACAAGTATTCTTTGCTAATAGGATATTTTCAAATATAATTGAATATAACTAGATAAAAATACAGATATGTTTGACATTTCAAAAATTGTAATAACACCTGAAATGTTAAAATTAGTTGCTGAAATTGATGAATTTAAAGGAGCATGGCAATTGTTTGGTAATTTAGCTCCAGAACGTTTACAAATGCTCAAGAAAATTGCAACAATTGAAAGTATTGGTTCTTCTACCCGTATTGAAGGGGCAAAACTATCAGACCGTGAAATTGAACAATTATTATCCAAACTTGATACACGCTCATTTCGTTCTCTAGATGAATGAGAAATAGCCGGATATGCGTATGTGTGTGAAGAAGTATTTCAAAACTTTAACAAGATGCCATTTACAGAAAACACTATAAAACAGTTTCATATCCGGCTTTTACAATTTTCATATAAAGATCAAAGGCACATGGGAGAATATAAAAAATCTCCCAATCATGTTGAGGCGTTTGATGAATCTGGAAAAAGCTTGGGCATAGTTTTTGAAACAGCCTCTCCGCTTGAGACAGCGACACAAATGCAAGAACTTATTTATTGGACTAGCCAACAATTAGAAGTAAAATCGTTACATCCTCTATTAATTATTGGCATTTTTATAGTTACTTTTTTAGCTATTCATCCCTTCCAGGATGGGAATGGCAGATTATCACGCATTCTCACAACTTTCTTGTTACTAAAGTTAGGGTATATCTATGTACCTTACAGTTCCCTTGAAAGTAATAAGGAGAGTTACTACTTGGCTTTGCGTCGTACTCAACAATCCTTGAAGACGAGCAGCAATGATTTTAATCCATGGCTTATGTTCTTTTTAAGGTCACTACAAAAGCAAAAATTTTATCTTGAACAAAAGGTGTCACATGAAAAAGTGTTAAATCTCTATTTACCACCACTTTCTGCTGAAATACTAGCACTACTCAGCAAACATGGACGTCTTACAATTAAGGATTTGGAAAATATTACTAAAGCAAACTGCAATACCTTAAAGAAGCACGTATCTAATCTCGTAAAGAGTAATCACATCACTCAGCATGGAAAAGGCAAAGCAACCTGGTATGTAATATAGAGCTCAACAGGATATGTATTCATTTTGAATTGTTAAATTATTCAGCTATAGAATATAGATCACAGCTGTACAAACATTGTAGTTTGAGCCCACTAGATCCCAGTGCCCTATTCTTGTCATCCCAGTGCCTTCTCCTGTCATCCCAGTGCCCAGACACTGGGATCCAGAAAAGTTTGCTTGTAAGCAAGCAAACTAGCATAGAAAAACGTTTTCGATGAGATTGCAGAAAGGCTAGATTCCAGACTGGAATGACATCGTTCACTATGTACCATATTGCAATAGTTGTGGTCAAGGCACTGGGATCTGAAATTGCAGTGTTCGTACAGCTATAGAATATAGATCAGAAGTGACAGAGCTTAAAAAAAGGCCTAACATTCTTAATAAACGTAATATGAAAATCAGAGTTGGAGTAATAGGCTGCTTAGGCAGAATGGGCAAAAAAATACTCAATGAATTAATTACAAATACCAAAGTGGAAATAGCAGGTGCTGTTGCCCGTTCAGGTAGTAAGTACATAGATTCAGATATTGGACCAATTATAGCCAATCTAGGAATTAAAGTTACAAGTTCTATTAGTGGCATATTTGAGTCATCTGACGTTGTAATAGATTTTACAACTAAAGAATGTATGTTAGACTGCCTTAAAGCAGCTGTAAAATTTAAAACACCGCTGGTTAGTGGCACAACTGGAATAGAAGGTGTCGATTTGAAAGAATATGCTGCTGAAGTTCCAATATTATGGTCAGCAAATATGAGTGTTGGGGTTAATGTGTTGCTGAAATTGGTAAAAAAAGCTGCTGAGCTTTTAGGTAATGAATATGACGTTGAGATTTGGGAAATGCATCATAACTTAAAAAAGGATTCACCATCTGGAACAGCTATAGAACTTGGCAAAACAATTGCTAACGCTTCAAAAGTGGATTTTCAGTCCAATCAATATTTACATAGTGGTTCAAACATAAGGAAAAAGGGGGGAATAGGTTTTGCAGTATCTCGTGGAGGTGGAGTAATAGGAGATCACAGCGTGATGTTTGTTAATTCTGATGAACGGATAGAACTAAACCACAAAGCAATTGATCGCACAACATTTGCTAGAGGAGCTGTTCAAGCAGCAGTATGGCTATACGAAAATAAAAGAGAAATTCCGGGGCTCTATTCAATGCAGGATGTGATATGAGCAATACACGTGCCTCTGTTAAAGATTTAAATCTCTGGTACGGCTCTAAGCAAGTTTTATTCGATATAAATTTGAATATTTATAAAAGAAAAGTTACTACTTTTATCGGACCATCCGGGTGCGGTAAATCAACATTTTTGCGTTGTTTTAATCGTATGAATGACTATGTACCAGGTTGCAAAACTGTTGGTGAATTAGATATCGATGGGCTGGGTGATATATATTCACGCGATATGGATGTT
Organism: Wolbachia endosymbiont of Drosophila bocki; assembly: GCF_028982005.1. Taxonomy (NCBI): domain Bacteria; kingdom Pseudomonadati; phylum Pseudomonadota; class Alphaproteobacteria; order Rickettsiales; family Anaplasmataceae; genus Wolbachia; species Wolbachia endosymbiont of Drosophila bocki. Next base: position 13,852 of record NZ_JAPQLG010000168.1, read on the forward strand.
GTACTACTTAGAGCAAAAGTTGGTATGGTATTTCAAAAGCCAAATCCTTTTCCAAAATCAATATATGATAATGTTGCTTATGGGCCAAAATTGCATGGTATGGCGAAGGATAAGCAAAAATTGAATGAGATGGTGGAAAATGGTTTAACCAAGGTTGGTTTATGGGAAGAATTGAAGGACAGATTGCAAGATAGCGCACTCAATTTATCCGGTGGCCAACAACAGAGGCTATGCATCGCTCGCGCAATTGCAGTGAAGCCAACTATTTTATTAATGGATGAACCGTGCTCTGCTCTTGATCCAATGGCAACCAATGCAATCGAAAATCTTATACAAGAGCTGAAATTAAGATTTACTATAATTATGGTGACTCATTCAATGAAGCAAGCTAAAAAGTTATCTGATAGTGTAATTTTCTTTCATAATGGCAGAATTGTTGAGTCTGGAAGCACTCAAGAAATATTCGAAAATGCTCAATCTCCCTTAACAAAGGAGTATATCCTGGATCATTAAATTTCTGACCTTACCCAGAAAAAGTGGAGAGAAAGAAAAGAGTTTTTTTGGGTAAAATAAAATTTTGGAGGATTAGAAATGGTAAGAGAATATACAGCAGAATTCAAATTGGAAGCTGTTAAACTGGCAAATGAACAAAGAAAGGCAGGTCAAACAATTACAAAAATAGCAAAGGATTTAGGAATAAAGGGTGGTTTATTAGGAAAATGGATAAAGAAACACAACGAAAAAAAGTCGGCAGCAGATGCATTTCCAGGTAGAGGTAACATGGCTCCTTACGACAAAGAGAGGTTTGATTTACAAAGCAAGAGTAACAAGGGAAAGAGACATTTAAAAAAAAGCCCTGGCCAGTCAAAAAGAG
>NZ_JAPQLG010000169.1:0-3865 GCF_028982005.1 Wolbachia endosymbiont of Drosophila bocki
ATAGCTTCATGAATTTATTGTACGTTACCTACTATCCGAAGAGCGATGCAACAAAGCCCACTGGGATCCATCTTATTTTTATAATGGAAATTAGTTTAACGTATGCTCCTAAAATCTGTTGTCCATTGCACAATTTGCAAATATTTTTATACCTGGACCCCAGTGTCAAGCACTGGGATGACACCTTTGTGTTTGAGGCAAAACAGGCTATAACATTTAACATACTACCCTCGCAAACAAATGTTCGTACAGTTGTGTATCAGCTACTGGGATGACACCACCCCTAGTGGGCACTGCCCCTAAATCATAATGGATAACAGGGTTATAAGCTCTGAACATTAATAATAAGGCCTATTCTTCTTTAACCTGAGTGCAATTGCGTCTTCCCAAACTTCACCATTACGCAATAACTTTTCTTTATTGTACATTAGCTCCTCTCTTGTTTCAGTAGCAAATTCAAAGTTAGGACCTTCAACAATTGCATCAACTGGACATGCCTCTTGGCAAAGTCCGCAGTATATGCATTTTGTCATATCAATATCATAGCGCGTGGTGCGGCGACTACCGTCTTCTCTTTCCTCTGCTTCAATAACTATTGCTTGAGCAGGGCAGATAACTTCACATAATTTACAAGCTATGCATCGTTCTTCACCGTTTGGATACCTACGCAACGCATGCTCACCACGAAACCTTGGACTTAAAGGGCCCTTCTCCATAGGATACCTCAAAGTAACCTTTGGCTTAAACATATATTTTAATGTAATAACAAACCCTTTAATTAACTCTACAAAAGACCAGTACCAAGCTAATTTCTTGAGCATAAAATATTTAAAACTTGTGTCAGTCATTATAAATCATATTATCAGTTTTCAAAATAAATATTTTCACCTGGGTGACTTTTTAGGTATTTTGGTTTCTTAAGTGTAATATTGCTAAGTAGTTTATATAAATAATGACAAACACAAATGAAACTATTTTCGCTTTATCGACCGTATTTGGTAAGTCAGGAGTTGCAGTAATCAGAATTTCAGGCAACTACGCGCTTAAAGCTTTAAATCATTTTCATATTAAGAAAGAAATTAAACCAAGATTTGCTACTTTAGTTGATCTATATGATGATTCCAGTCAATTGATAGATAATGGAATAATCATCTATTTCCCTGCTCCAAACAGTTTCACTGGCGAGGATGTTATAGAGCTACAAGTGCATGGAAGCAAGGCCGTCATAAAAATCATCTTGGAGGAATTATCAAAAATTTTCGTTATGGCCAGGCCTGGAGAATTCTCACTTAGGGCTTTTCTAAATGGTAAATTTGACTTAACGCAAATAGAAGGGATTGCAGACTTAATTGATGCTGAGACGAAAATGCAAGCTAAACAAGCGATTAAGCAGATATCTGGAGAATTGGAGAGACTATACAGCAATTGGAGGCAAAGATTAATAACGATACAATCCAAAATCGAAGCATATATAGACTTTCCAGAGGAAATTTGGGCAGAAAAAAGTGAATTGGAAAAAATTAATAATGAAGTGCAATCTCTCGTGCAGTTGATACAAGAGCATTTAAATGATAATAGACGGGGCGAAAGGTTGCGTGAGGGTTTACATATTGTAATAACTGGTGAACCAAATGTCGGTAAATCAACTCTGTTTAATTTCTTAGCCAAGCGTGATATTGCTATTGTTTCTGAATATGCAGGCACAACAAGAGATATACTTGAAGCTCATATTGACATTGGCGGATACCCAATCATTCTCTCTGATACTGCTGGAATTCGTGAGAGTTCAGATCCAATAGAATTAGAAGGTGTAAGTCGAGCGAAAAAAAGGTCTTTTGAAGCTGATTTAAGAATAGAACTATTTCCTTTTGAACAGCGTCATAATATCAATTGCAACGTTGTAAATAGCGATACTATTTATGTATTGAGCAAAGCTGACGATGTTATCAATAATCACAATATAAAAATTAATGGCATAGATCTTTTACCCATTTCTATTCTAAAGGAAATAGGTACAAACAAGTTGATCTCTCTCATAAAAGAGAGGGCAGAGGAAAAATTTGGGCATGATAGAGACACTCCTGTGATTACTCGGCAAAGACATAGGAATCACATGAAGAAAGCACTGGAACATTTACAACGTTTTAATATCGATAATCCAATTGAGTTGATATCTGAAGATTTGAGGCTTGCTGCATTTGAACTTGGTGCGGTGATTGGAATTATTGATGTTGAGGAAATATTGAGTAGTGTGTTTAGCAACTTTTGCGTGGGCAAGTAAAGCTTTTATAGATTGCTTAAAATCAAATGTTGTGATAGAAAAGAAATGGACGGATGGCCGAGCGGTTTAAGGCACCAGTCTTGAAAACTGACGTACGTGATGAGCGTACCATGGGTTCGAATCCCATTCCGTCCGCACAGCATCTCGCTATGCTAGCTGATTTTTAGAGCTTATTTGGACTATGTGGTTCATAACGCTGGAAATCTTGTCTAATCTAGCCACATCTTTTAAAAATACATCCCTTTGTAAATTGACCTTGTTAGCAAAGAAAGCTAATATCTATAAATAGATCATCATCTGAATATGAAAACCGATATAGTAATAATAGGTGCAGGACCTGTTGGAATATTCACTGCTTTTCAAGCGGGAATGCTTGATATGAGATGTCATATAATAGATGTTTTGGATCAAGCAGGAGGACAATGCACAGCTCTTTACCCAGAAAAGCCAATATACGATATACCTGGTTATCCTGTAATTACTGCCCAAAAATTAATTGAGCAGCTAATGGAGCAAGCTTCGCCATTTAAGCCTATTTACCATTTAAGTCAAAAAGTAGAAAAGATTTCAAATAACGAAGGTGAAAACTTTACTATCATAACGAGCATAGGTACAGAGGTAAAATGTAAGGCTGTTATTGTTGCTGCAGGTAATGGAATGTTTGAACCTAACCGTCCACCCTTAAGTGGTATATTAGAATATGAAAATAAATCTGTATTTTACAGTGTAAATAAAATTTCTGATTTTCAGGATAAAACTATAGTCATTGCAGGGGGGGGTGATTCTGCGGCTGATTGGACTGTAGAACTTTCTAAAGTTGCAAAGAAAATTTATGTGATACATAGGAGAAGGGAATTTCGCTGCACTCCTGAAACTAGAAATAAATTAGAATCACTTGAAATTGATGGAAAAATAGAACTGGTAGTGCCATATCAATTACACGAACTAGCAGGAGGTAATGGGCAATTGAGCACAGTGATAGTAAAAAACATTGCCTCTAAGGAAGAAAAAGAAATATCCGCTGATTTTTTGCTGCCATTTTTTGGATTGTCAATGAATCTTGGTCCAATAAACAATTGGGGTATACAGTTAGAACATAGCCGCATAGTTGTCGACCCAGCTACACTTAAAACCAGTAGAGATAGGATATATGCAATCGGAGATATAGCTATTTATTCAGGCAAACTAAAATTAATACTAAATGGTTTTGCTGAGAGCGCCATGGCTTGTTATGACATATACAAAGTAATCCACAACTCTCCAGTCAATTTTCAATATTCAACTTCAAAGGGAATTCACGGGAAAGAAAAACTTCCTTGACAAACCTCGCCAGCCCCCTTACCATGAAGCCGGAGCTATTGTATTTGCTTTCGCCAATCTGCAGATTAAAAGGTAAGGATTACTTAATGTATCGGCGTCTTATGTTCAATTTTTTGCATTATATAGATGCTGTATGTCTTTACAAAACTTCATCTACATCTAGATTTTTATCTAAATAAGCTGAACGCGCTTACAAAGCGTTACAAGACATCAAAAAATGCCAATACTCGACAGAGATAGTAAAAGACTAGCTAACTCGGGGAT
>NZ_JAPQLG010000170.1:0-6241 GCF_028982005.1 Wolbachia endosymbiont of Drosophila bocki
ACACCAGCTTGCAAATGATTGTCCTTTCCTTCATTTCTCTCCTATTACGAAGATTTTAAACAGGTTCTCACTATCCAATTTTAGATTTTTTGATTCTGCTAAACTCTCAATAACACGAATTATAACATTCTTTCCATTCTCATCTATTGAGTGGATATCAGCTCCACGATTAATCAGCAATTCCATTATTTTGTGATCTGTAGCATGTCCTAAAGCCTGATTTAAAGCTTGATTATTATTTATATCAAATGATCCTGTATTCTTGAGAGACATAGTCTTTGAAAAGAATTTTCTAAAACTATTTAATGCATCATAGAGAATTAGGGTCAGTTTAACACCTTTTATGTCATTGTTTTTGACAGATTTAATTAAAAAATTATCTATTATGCCCATGATTATACCCCCTATATAAAAGCTCACTACCATGGTACAATTTTAAACTATGATGATTTATTTTCTACTAATAGCAGCTCTCTATAACCACTTAACAAGTGGTGGCATTGACATCATAATTGCATCTGGATTGCCGTCAGTCATTAAACCAAACCTTGTGCCACGATCGTATAACAGATTGAATTCTACATATCTGCCACGTTTTATTAATTGATTTTCTCGTTGTTCTTTTGTCCAAGATTTTTGAATATGTTTACGTATGACGTGCGAATAAATTTCCAAAAAGGCTTCACCTACTGCTTTTGTGAACTCAAAATCGTTTTCCCAGTTGCCAGAACTCAGATTATCATAGAAAATGCCACCAATGCCACGCGGCTCTTTTCTGTGTTGTAAGAAAAAATAGTTGTCACATTGCTCTTTAAATTTTGGATAATATCCGGTGTCAAATCTATCACATGTCATTTTGATTGATTCATGAATATACTCGCAATCTTCTTCATTTTTATATACTGGCGTAAAATCCATTCCTCCACCAAACCATTGTTTTGAAGTATATATCAGCCTTGTGTTCATATGTGCTGCAGGGATAAGGGGCGATTGCATATGAGACACTAAAGATATACCGCTTGCCCAAAACTCTCCGTTACTTTCACTTGCACCAGGAATCTCATTAATGGCTGAATCTGCAAATTTTCCGTGTACTTTTGAAACGTTTACTCCAACTTTTTCAAAAACATTACCAAAAATAATTGTAGACTCACCACCTCCACCACCTGGGCGATCCCACTTTCTCTTTTCGATCTTTGGCTCTGCGGATGATTGTTTTTCAATTAATAAGAAAGATTCTATAATCTTATCTCTTAGTGCACAGAACCATTTAAATGCTTGTGTTTTTTGTTTTTCCATAATATCCTCTTACTAGCTTATTAACATTGTTATATCTGATATTTAAGGAACTTAATTAGATTTGGATGGTAATTATCTATCAAAGACGTTAATAAATCTATAATAATTAAATCAATATAATAAAACATTTTCGTATGTACAACAATGCCAAGTAACAATAATGAATAAAAGATACATAGATAACAAAAAAGAGAACAGGGTTGACTTCATACTAAGAAATTATGGAATGTCAATTGTTGTGATGGCAGTTATTATGCTCTTACCTTCAGTAGCAATATCGATACTCTACTTTTTTGATATATATAGTCAGCATATTAATATAGGGATTAATTTATTAGTTAGCACTCTAACAACTCTCTTTATGATATATAATGTAAAACGCTACAGATACATACTTAACACTATAGAATTTCAAAATGCAATATTTGCAAATGCACTAAATCATAATACAGAATTTTGCCTTATTTTACATAAAGATGAAGGTATTATTTATGCTGATGCAAGGTTCTACGAAAGGTTTAAAGATCATATAATAGATAATGACATTACGTTAGGCAAGATTCTTGAAATAGGAGATGTTTCAGAAGCAGACAAAAAAGTACTCTATCATGCACTAAAAAATAACTCTTCTGTACAGGTATGCATTTCCTTAAACAAGAAGAATAGAGTATCTAACTTTCTTTTGCTCTTTGAGCCGATACCAGATAATCCCCAAATTGCTATAAATAGTAATAAGATTTTAAATTTATCATTAGTGCCAATAGCAAGGCCAGATGGGTATTTTGTATTAAAAGCAACACAGATAAACAAGGAGCAGATATATGAAGAGTTAATAGAAAAACACAGCATAGGAACTTACATTGCAAATGCCAAAGGGGTGATTTTATCTGTAAATAAAAGATTTTTAGACATATTTGAACTAAAAAAACTGGAAAAAGGTAGCTCAATCAGTGATTTTATATCTCAATCTAAATATAACAATACAACAACCGATAATGAAATTTTGTTTTTTACTATAAGTGGTATTCCATTCAAGGCTTATATGAGCACTGCTATATTTTGTGATAAATACAACCATAGCTATATATATGGCTTTATAACACCAACCGAATCAAATATTGTTGATTATCAATTACACCCTTGTTTTGCAAATTCATCAATTGCTATTGCACAATGTGACATAAACGGCAACTTTGTAAAGAAAAATACGGCACTAATAAAGCTTGCAGGGTCAGATAATAATTCAATCTTTACGTTGATATTGGATAGTTATCATGTGAAAATACGTGAATATTTTTTGAGTAATAGAATAAATAATGCGTCTTTTGATGTACAGCTCAACGGCGGTAATAACATAAAAATATATTTCAATAAGTTTCTTCATAATAAGATGATCTTCATACTTTGTTATTTTATTGACAATACTGAACACAAAAACCTAGAGATAAAGCTTGAGCATTATCAAAAGATGCAAGCTATAGGGCAGTTAGCAGGTGGTATTGCGCATGATTTCAACAATATATTGACTGGGATAATAGGATTTTGCGATTTGCTTTTACTCCAGCATTCAGCTGGTGATCCATCTTTTGGAGATATAATACAGATACAGCAAAATGCAAAGCGTGGATCAAATTTAGTAAGACAATTGCTTGCTTTTTCAAGAAGACAGACCTTGCAGCCAAAAATTATTGATGTAAATGGAACTATAGCTAATCTTTATGAAATGATAAAAAGATTAATAGGTGAAAATATAAAATTTAACATTTATTATGGTAGAGACTTGGGTGCTGTTAGGGCCGATCAAGGGCAATTAGAGCAAGTTATACTTAACTTAGCAGTTAATGCTAGTGCTGCTATGGAAAAGGGCGGGGAATTAACTATACGAACCTTTAATCAAAAGATTGACTCATTAAATTCTACATCTCAGGATATGTTTTCTCCAGACAAGGAAACGATCGAACATGGAAATTATGTTGTGATTGAAGTAATTGATACTGGATGTGGAATGACAAGTGATACAGTTGGAAAGGTATTTGACCCATTTTTTTCTACCAAAGATATTACCTCTGGTACAGGTCTTGGCCTCTCTACTGTATATGGCATTATTAAACAAACTGAAGGATACATCTATGTTGCTAGCAAAGTAAATCATGGAACTAAATTTAGCATATTTTTGCCCATGGTTTACATATCCGATGAAAATCTGAGAGAGGAAGATAGTGAAGAAATAGAAAGACCGGTAGTAAGTGAAATTAAAGGTAATGGTATAATTTTATTGATTGAAGATGAAGATTCAGTAAGGGAATTCATTGCTAAAGCACTAAAAAGGAAAGGATTTGATGTAATAGAAGCAAGCATAGGCAGCGAGGCGCTAGAAATAATCAGTAAAAAAAGTCAACACATAGATCTTATAATCACTGATGTAATCATGCCAGAGGTGAGCGGCCCAGAAATAGTTAAAGAAGCATTGATCCATAGGCCAAATATCAACGTTATTTTTATTTCTGGGTATGCAGAAGATGCTTTTTTAAAGAGTGATGACATCAATATAGAAGATTTTCACTTTTTGCCAAAACCATTCACTCTGAATGAATTAGGAAACAAGGTTCAAAGTGTGTTACACAAAGCAAAAAAGACAGTCTAATTTTAGTGTGGTTCACAACAAAAAAATTTTCTAATGCAAAAGTTTCTTGCATATATACAATAGAATTATTTTATACATAAGATAAAAGGCGTGAGCAAGATTATTGCAATAGTAAATCAAAAGGGAGGAGTTGGCAAAACCACAACTAGTATAAATTTATCGACAGCCTTTGCTGCTGTGGGAAAAAGCACTTTATTGGTAGATCTTGATCCTCAAGGAAATGCTAGCACCGGGCTCGGGATTTCTTATCGTAGTAGGGAAGAAAAAAATATATACAAAATACTACTAAGCAGCGAAAATAAATTGATAGAATCGGCAATTTTCAATATAAAGGAAATTTCAAATTTATCACTAATTTCGTCAGTAGTTGATTTATCAGCTGCAGAAATTGAATTATCGCAACTTGAGCGAGGAAAATTTGTGCTAAAAAGCGCACTAGAGAAGATACGCGATAATTATGAGTATATAATCATCGATTGCCCTCCATCACTTGGGCTTCTAACCATAAATGCTTTGACTGCTGCTAATTCTATTATTGTCCCTCTTCAGTGTGAATTTTTTGCTCTGGAAGGATTAAGCCATTTAGTTAAAACTGTAGAGCTGATAAAAAGGAATAACCTAAACCCTTTTTTGGCAATAGAAGGGATAGTGTTAACAATGTATGACAGGCGCAACAAACTCAGTGAACAGATTAAAAACGATATTTGCCAGTATTTAAATGATAAAGTATACAAAACTATCATCCCATTGTATGAGACTGTTATTCCACGTAACGTACGGTTATCAGAAGCGCCTTCTCATGGAAAACCTGCTATTGTGTATGATCTTAAGTGTCCTGGTGCACAAGCATATATAAGTTTGGCAAGGGAAATTTTAAAAAAGCACGCGAGCAGTTGTAAGGAGAAGAAACTAGTAAGCGAGGGCGTAGTATGAAGGATGATAGACGCCTCGGCAGAGGTCTTGCCGGCCTCATAGGCGATAATTATGATAATAAAGAAGATCGACAAGAGCATTTGCCTATTTTATTACTGCACCCAAGCAAATTTCAACCGAGGAAACATTTTGACGAGGAGTCATTAAGAGAACTTGCAAATTCGATAAAGAAAAGTGGCATTATACAGCCTATCGTGGTACGCAAAGATTCAAATGATGACGGTTATGAAATAATAGCCGGGGAACGTCGTTGGCGAGCAAGCAAGATTGCAAATCTTAATAGTGCACCGGTTATCATAAAAGATCTGAGCGACAAGGAATGCTTGGAAGTATCCATAATTGAAAACATACAAAGACAAGATATTAATCCAATAGAAGAAGGTGAAGCGTATAAGAAACTGATAGATGAGTTTTTCTATACACATGAGGAATTAGCTTCAGCTATAGGCAAAAGCCGCAGCCACATAACCAATATGATTCGGATGTTGTCACTTCCCTGTAGGGTGAAAACAATGATCAACGAAAAAAAACTATCTATGGGTCATGCAAGAGCGTTGATTAATGTTGAAAATGCTGAAGGTATTGCAGAAAGAATAGTTTCTCAAGGCTTAAGCGTTAGACAAACTGAAAAATTGATAAAAGATTTGCATCAAGGCAACAACCAAAAAGAGCAGAAATATACTAGAAATCAAGATATGACGGTAATAGAAGGCGCTATATCTTCTCAACTTGGTTTAAAGATCAAAATTAATGGCAACAATTCTAAGGGTAAAGTTATGATACGGTATAATAATTCAAATGAATTGGATCTAATATTGAAAGTTTTGAATAGGAAACTTGAGGCATAGCTAGTAGCTGCCAGTAAAGCAACAAACCAATATCAACTGTTGGTGTCATGAAAGTAGCTGACACTGGTTTCCATCCAAGAGGGCAGTAGCCCCTTCGCTGTCATGCAAGTAGCCTCCCCCCCCTGTCATCCCAGTGCTTGACACTGGGATCTAGCAAGCTTTGCTTGCAAATAAGTCTAATACGCGTCGCGTTTTATGCCAAAACACAATTGGAGTTACATGCAAAATAGATCCCAGTGTCAGCTACTCGGATGACAAAAAAAGGAGCACTGGAATAACAGCAGTCCCTCATACCGCGATTCATTCGCGGTATCTCTAGATCCCGCTAACAAGCAGCGGGATGACGAGGTTTACGCTTATCGGATTGTTTCAACACGTCATACCGCGATTCATCCACGGTATCTCTAGATCCCGCTGCGGGATGACGATTGTCGTTTAGCCATAAATATTAAGAAATTTACCAAACGAAAAAAAGGCAAAAGAAGCCCTGGGGTTATTATCCGCTTTAAAATATTGG
>NZ_JAPQLG010000171.1:0-1448 GCF_028982005.1 Wolbachia endosymbiont of Drosophila bocki
TTTGATTTACAAAGCAAGAGTAACAAGGGAAAGAGACATTTAAAAAAAAGCCCTGGCCAGTCAAAAAGAGTAAAATATTTTTTTATATAGTAACTGCTATAAAGTACAGGAATTATGTAGGATTTTCTGCTAGTGGCTACTATAAGTGGACCACAAGAAAAATAAGCAGTAGAGAATCAGCAAATAAAGAGCTACTCGAAGCTATTCAAAAAATATATCAAGTTTCTAAATGTAGATATGGAGCTCCTAAAATTCATGCTGAATTGAAGGCTTTGGGTAAAAGTTGCAATTTGAAAACGGTGCAAAGTATTATGCAGAAAAATGACATCAGGGCTATACTGAAAAGAAAGTTTAAAATTAAAAAACAACAAACAGATAATAGAGCTGTAGCTCCCAATATACTAGATCAGAACTTTATTGTTGATCAACCAAATAAAGTATGGGATTACTTACATCAAAACCAAGGAGGGAACCCTTTCTTGGGTTAGCTATATATGCTTGACACTGAAATGATGTCATTTGTTATAGGATTCTTAGTTGCTGATTTTAGAATTGATAAGAGAAAACTTTTTTTCAACTTGTTGTATAATTTTATAAAAGTGATCGAAATCTAAGCTTGCACTGCCAATTAAAACTCCTGATAAATTTGAGATACTGAGCAAATTTTCTATATTTTCTGAACTGACTGAACCACCATATATAATGTGTTTTTTACCAGTACACAATTTTATTACCTCTATCACCTCAGTAATTGCATCATTATTTGGCGCATGACCTGTGCCTATTGCCCATATTGGCTCATATGCTACGGTATATTCACCGTGCGTTGGCAAGCGGTTTTTACATTGATATTCTATTACTTCTTTTGTTTTTTCATTCTTATAATCTTCTGAATTTTCACCTACACAGATAATTGGGTGTAAGCCTGATTCTATTGCTATTTCCGACTTAAGTTTTATTTCACTATCTTCTTCATTGGCCCTTTCAGAGTGCCCAAGTATTACGTAAGTACACCCTAGTTCTTTTAACATTTCTGCACTAATTTCACCTGTGTAAGAACCGAACTTTTTATAATGGCAATTCTGTGCTCCTATATTAATATTATTGTTCAACTCTATACTGCTTGGAAATGATGTAAAAGGAGGGCAAATTACTAATTTAGAGGTAATTTCGTTGCTCTTGTCGTTAAGTTTGCCTATAAAGTCAACAAATGAAGAACGCACTCCATTCATTTTCCAATTTGCTACTATTAAAAAGGACATCAACTTTACTTATATGAGTGAGAGTGCCGGCTGTCGGACTTGAACTGACAACCTACTGATTACAAGTCAGTTGCTCTACCAATTGAGCTAAGCCGGCGTTAAACACATTAATAATATACAATTATCAATGAATTTTAGTCAACTAATTTTTAAAATACTGTATAATGAAAATAATATGAAAAAATT
>NZ_JAPQLG010000172.1:0-7509 GCF_028982005.1 Wolbachia endosymbiont of Drosophila bocki
GCGTCACGCGTTGGTTTCAACATTATATCATGAACTTTCTAAAATTCATTGAACTGTGCTTTCAAACGGTAGTGCCGGGGTGTGAGTATAACGATTATCAGTATATAAAAGTCATAGCAGACAGGCTGGAAGCAGCGAGCGCTGGTGAAGTGAAACGAATAATATTCAATATGCCTCCGCGCTCGATGAAGTCCATGTGCATAAGCGTTGCGTGGCCCGCATGGATACTGGGCAACTGCGAGAATAATAGTTGCAAGTTATTCTCAGCGGCTCAGCGAAAAGCACTCGCTCGACACCAGGTGCGTGATGCAGTCTAGTTGGTATAGAGCGCTATTTCCAGAGATAGAACTATCCAAAGACCAGAATACCAAATATAAATTTCAAACAGTGCAGAGAGGATACAGAATCGCAACATCAGTTGGTGGAACACTAACTGGTGAAGGTGGTGATTTTATCATTGTGGACGATCCGCTCAGTTCTGCTCAAGCTTTGAGTGAAACGCTTAGAAAGCGTGCCACAAACTGGTTTGATCAGACTTTAGTAACCAGGCTGAACGATAGAAAAAAAGGAGTCATCGTTCTTGTAATGCACAGGCTACACCAGGAGGACTTAACTGGACACCTTCTCTCCAAGCCAAAAAACATATGGCATCATATTTGTTTGCCAATGATTTCTGAAAATAAGCAGGTTATTTATTCAATCAAAAAGCCAATACCTCCCGTTCCTATCATCCGAGTAGCTCAGCACTGTGCGACCAGGCGATTATATAATAAACCAGCGTCACCTGTAAGGATATTATATTCAAGAGAAGAAGGTCAGTTGTTATATCCCCTCGATGGAGGAAAAGAAGAAGTTGAGATAATAAAAGCTGAACTTGGGAGTTACGCTTTTGCTGCTCAATATCAACAAAACCCTCTGCCGCTTTCAAGTGGTATAATTAAACCAGAGTGGTTGAAACGCTATAAAAAATTTCCTGATAATCTCTCGCATATAACACAAAGTTGGGATACTGCGGTTTCAACAAGTAACATGAGCAACTTTAGTGTCTGCACCACCTGGGCAAAAATAGATAATAAATTCTATTTACTCGACGTATATTGCGCAAAGCTTGAGTATCCAAAGCTTAAAGAACAGGTTTTGTCACTAGCTGCAAGATGGACGCCACACGCAATTTTAATCGAAGCAAAAACAAGTAGTCAACAATTGGTGCAAGAGCTAAAGACAAACAGTGATTTACCGATTATTGAAATAGTGCCACATGATGACAAGCTCACTCGATTTCATCAAATTGTTCCGATTATAGAGTCTGGCAAGGTTTTTCTGCCACATCAAGCAGTATGGCTGAACGATTTTGAGTATGAGATTTTAATGTTTCCTGAAACGCGCCACGACGACCAAGTGGACAGTACCGTGCAATATTTGCAGTGGGTGAGAAACAGTACCTCCAGGGTTGCAGCTATACGAGCATTGTGATTTGAGTCTACCAGTACTGGGATGACAGCTAAGAGACAACCGTCATCCCGCTGCTTGTTAGCGGGATCTAGAGATACCGCGGCGGTATGACGTAGGACTGCTGTTATTCCAGTGTCTGGGCACTGCCGTCTTGGATGGAAAGGCTGGATCCAAGTAGTCAGCTACTCGTATGACATCTTTGTGTTTGAGGCAAAACCAGCTATAACATTTCTTCGCAAACGAATGTTCGTACAGTTGTGGGTCGTGCACAACTCTATTCCTATAGTGAGTAGCTCCCTCCTATCTTATTTATATCATATTTTTAACTTACCCAATAACATAAATTACTTTAGCTATGCTATAGCTAAAGTGGCTTAGGTTTACTTACAATTTGAAAAACAACAAATTCGTCATTCCGCTGCTCGTTAGCGCTGCGGCGGTATGATGTAGGGAAACCTTTCTTGGGTTAGCTATATCAATAGCATTGCTTTAAAAAGAGTGCCCATATTTTCAGTCAACCTTAAGAATTCACTAAAGATCCTATTCTTTTGTTCATCACTTGCGCTTTTCATTAAAGCCAGGGTTCTTTCTTTTATGCCAAAAAGATATAAAAATTCTCTTTGAGTTAAAATCTCGCAATCTACGTGTTTTAATGAATCTTTTAATGCTTGAAAGTTTACAAGTGCGGTAATATCACTATTACCAACATTCTCAAGAAAATTAGCATACTTATGTTGTTTTATCGATTGCAAAGTGCTCTTATATGCGGAGTATACATAACCGTAATCTACAATCAAAGCAGCTCCTTTATTATTATATATCTTCTTCTCAAGTTTTTTTAATATTTCAACCCCAACTGAACATATTTCCACCACTGCACCATTAAAAAATTTTCCATTTGTCATCTGAGTAGCTGACACTGGAATCCATGATTCTTTTTTTCTGGATTCCAGTGTCACGCACTGGCATGACACCAAGAGACTGCCATCATCTTGTTTTGTCACCATATTTTCATACCACCCCTCATCATGATATACAAACTGATCTATCGGAAGAGCGTCAAAGAACTCATTTGCTAAAAAAATGGTTGGTTGTTCTGGTAGGTTGTCAATATTTTTGTGCCAATTAACATCTAAGCTTTTTAATTTTTCCTTTTGTATCTTCCGTAAAGTAGGGCTTATTTCAACTAAGTGGATCAACATTGAATTAAAAAAGCTGCTGTACTTTTTAGTGACTCTTATTATATCGTGAATGAGTGTTCCTTTGCCTGGCCCAAGTTCAACTAGAGAAAATTTTGATGGCTTTCCTAATTTTTCCCATGTATGCATTATCCAAACTGCAATTACTTCACCAAATAATTGGCTGATCTCAGGTGCGGTAGTAAAATCACCATCCTTACCAAGCGGTAATTTACTTGTATAATAGCCGTATTTTTCATGGTACAAAACGGCATTCATGAAATCACTGATGGATATTGATCCTTGACTTTTGTCAATTAATTCGTGTATATAAGTGAGCATGTTATTAATAAATGTTTAACTATAGCGTGCCATAATATAAAATAGTGGAGTATTTATATATATAGTATAAACTTAAGTTTGTGAGTAATAGTGCTTCAGTTATGGACGACAAAAACACCGATTGTGTTGCCCTTATACCTCAAGATGATAGTATTGAATACAACTTTGAAGAAGCTGTCAATTTTATAGAAAACAAGGTTATAAATGCTGATGGGCTAACTTTAGCGGAAGTGTTTCAAGTGCTAGTTCAAATGCTAAATGGTGATCTAGAATTGGTAAAAAAAGTACTAGCATGTGCTAATATTATGGCAAAGCATGGAATGAAGGTAGCAAAAGAGTCGCAATTAAGCAGAGCTGATGTTCGCCGAGCTTTGGAAGGTAGAGAAAGTGTTGTCAATAGACAAGATTTTATAAAGAAACCACCTCTTCCACCTGCTATAAAATCGACCAAAAAGAAAAGTAGAGGTCTTTAGATGGCTGAATCTATAAAAAAATTTACTGTACAATGTGACTTCAAAGGGCAAAGTTCACCTTTTGCAATATACATAGGAAATCCAAAAAGTGATGCTCATCCAATTCATCATCAAGATTCCTGGCTTGTAAAAGAACGTGGAGGGAATATTCCTAATAAAGTAAAAGAAAGTCTACAAAAATTATATAAACTATCTCAAGAAAATGGTGTCTCTTTCTCAGAGTTATGCGCGTATGCCATTACTGTGGTTAGTAATAATGATAAAAAAAGTGACGACAAGGAGTAAGATAGTTTAATCCCTCAATATTTCATTTATAGAGATTTTCGATCTCGTCTTTTCATCCACTTTTTTTACTATGACTGCACAATAGGTTGAAATATTATTTTTAGATGGAATAGACCCTGGTACCACTACAGAATAAGGTGGCACTTCGCCGTAAAATACCTTGCTAGTTTCTCTATCAATAATCTTTGTTGATGCCCCAATAAACACGCCTATGCCAAGGACTGATCCTTCTCTCACTACCACACCCTCGGCCACTTCGCTACGTGCTCCAATAAAGCAATTATCTTCTATAATGACAGGTGAAGCTTGAATAGGCTCAAGAACTCCACCTATTCCCACTCCACCGGAAATATGACAGTTTTTTCCTATTTGCGCACAGCTACCAATCGTTGACCAGGTATCTATCATTGTTCCTGAATCAACATATGCACCAACGTTGATAAAACTTGGCATTAGAACAACATTTGTACCTATATAAGCAGATCGGCGGACAAAACACCCAGGAACTGCTCTAATTTTTAACTGGCGAAATTTCTCCTCATTCCATTCACTAAATTTGTTACCGATCTTGTCAAACCAGCAATTGGTATTGTCTATTATTTTGCTTTCTTCAGTGAGAAAATGTAATAACATTGCTTGCTTTATCCACTTATGTACTACCCATTCTCCACTTGATAGCTTTTCTGCTACTCTAATTTTGCCACTATCAAGGAGCTCAATTACCTCTTTAATTGCTATTCTTGCTGTTTTCTTTAGATTACAGTCATTAAATTTTTCTCTATTTTTCCAAATATTTTCTATCTCACTCTGTGTTTTTTTTAGTTGCAAACCTTCCATTTGTTATATATATATTGGTGTTAAATTTGTAGCTCTGTATCGTTTGAGCTTGTTACTACTTTATATGTAAGTGCTATGAAAATACAATGTAATAGTTGTACTAAAACTTACTTAGTATCTCCTAGGCAAATTGGCGCGTCTGGAAGAAAGGTAAAATGTACGAACTGCAATCACATATGGCATGAATATCTAGAAGAAGTGTCAAACAAATCGCACTCTGCTAATATACAGGAAAAAAAAGTTAGTGGAAGGAATTTTTTACAAAATCTAGCATTTACCACTCTAGCTTTTGCAACAGCTACAGGGTTATGCGTCGTAATTGCTAACGGCATCTTTCCTAGAGAGATGAACAAAGCATACAAAATGATCAGTTTATACAAGGATTCAATAAGCTATAAATTAGGGTACAAAAAGGAACAAACAGAAAGTCCAAATGTAAAAAAACTTGCTGTAAATAAGTTTTATCAAGACTACCTTTTTTTATCTAATTTAAGATCTAGTTAAATAGGCATACCGATATCGGTCTCTAGCTACTCAGATGGTGCTTAGGGTGACAGAGTTTTGAAAATAAGTTATTTTTTAGCAAAAAAGGCAGCTCATGAGTATTAAAATTGCACCTTCTATACTTTCAGCAGATTTTGCAAAATTAGGGGAAGAAGTAAGAAAAATTAGCGATTTAGGTGTGGATTACATACACATAGACGTTATGGATGGGAATTTCGTTCCAAATATTACAGTTGGTCCTAGCGTTGTTTCTGCAATACGTAAATATAGCAATCTTCCTTTTGATGTGCATTTAATGGTCAAATCTCCTGGTAACCACATTGAAGGCTTTATAAATGCTGGTGCTGATATTATCACTGTACATGCAGAAGCAGAGACACACCTTGAGAGGTTGATAAGAAAGATAAAGTCATACAAAAATGTAAACGACGAAAAAAAACCGATTCAAGCTGGAGTTTCAATTGTTCCTTCAACTTCTCCAAGTGTGCTTGAATACATAATACATGAGCTAGATATTGTGCTGATTATGACAGTCAACCCTGGCTTTGGAGGGCAGGAATTTATTCATTCACAGTTGAACAAGATATCTACTATAAAAAAAATGATACAGGAGCGTAATCTTAAAACACAAATTTCAGTAGATGGTGGNATTAACTTTTCTAACGCAGCTGATATAATAAAAGCAGGCGCTGATATTTTAGTTGCGGGATCGGCGATATTCAAGGCTGAAGATATTAAGAAGGCCGTAAACGATCTTAAAAATCTATTGTTGTGACCCTATATAGCTAAAGTGGCTTAGGTTTACCTACAATTTGAAAAACAATAAATTCGTCATTCCGCTACTCGTTAGCGGAATCTATGCTGAGATACCGCGGCGGTATGACGTAGAAAAACCTTTCTTGGGTTGTATCCGTTCAGCTAAGCGGTGTGAGAGATGATAGATAAGAGGTTTTGGAAAGCCCATTTGTTTCCATGTCAAGTATAATGAAATTATCCGTTCAAGTTCCCCACTTCGATTGGGTAAAATATGAATTTTTGCGATAAACGACATAATGCCGTATCTGCTGTTCAGCATGGTTGTTTGTAAGCGGAATGTTTTCTGGGTCATCTAAAAAATTCCACATTATTCTTTCAGATTTCAAAATATTTTTTGCAACTCGAGAAGCTCCAATTGCTTCAGGTAAACGGCTTCAAGTAATACCTTGTACGTTTTCGCAACTTTCTGGCACGTCTGGTAAATCTAAAAACATCTATCTCATTTTTTAGCAAGGCCTTTTTTAGTGTAAATAATTCAGTGGCTACGTTTCTTAAGTAACAGCCCAGAACTTTAACTTCAACTATGTGCTAATCTTTCAAAATCTCTTGATAAATGTGCCCAACAGATTTGCCTGTTCTTATCGGCAAAGTAGTTGTATGCTGCGTATCTGTCGTAAGCTATTGCGATTGCAGAACTTACTATTTTGTAAAACCTTCATTCCTTTTGACTCTGTCAATTTTATAAAACTTGCTGTATTACTGGCAAACATCCAGCACCAACCAAGTTTACCTTTGTTATAATGGCTCATTTCATCGATATGCAGAACTTCACTTTTACTTACTTCTTGCTCGATTTGCTCATATGCTTCTTGGCATTTTTCTGCAACTCTAGCCTCGCTATTTGACACGCTACCAACACTGATGTCCAGGTTGAAAATATTTTTTATAATATTTGCTACTTCTCTTTTCGAGTTCTTGTAAAATCCGCTCAGCGCCGCGATTGTTGACTTAACTTTTGGACCAAATGTATCCGCAGTAACACCTTCTGGTAGCCTGCTACTTTTTCTTTTTCCACACTTGCAACAGCGGCCATTGGTATTCCACAACATAAGGCTTAATTTCTGGCAAATCAACTTTTTGATGAATGTATGGCTCTTTCGATATCGCAATTTCTCCTCCGCACTCGCAAGAACTCTATTTTCACCACTTCATCTGCTTCCATTTTAGGGCGATACTTTCCTTCATGCCCAATCTGTGCCCCTATTTTCCTGTCACTTTTTTTCTTTTTCTTCTTTAGCTTGTATAACTCTTTTGAGCTCGGTATCGATGAATTTTGTGAATTCAGACCTAGTCTTTCTTTCAATTCAGCATTTTCGATTCTTAGCGCCTTATTCTCAGATCTAAAATTTTCGTTTTCTATCTCTAACCTCTTTATCTCTGCTTTTAGTTGCTCTATCTCTATTTTAAAGCTTTCACAGAGCTTGAGAAGACCAGCTAGTAGATCAGACATGTTTACCACACATACTACTTGTGATATTATGTTTTTAGCACTCCTTGTCTACTTTTTATTTTACCGCTCCGCTGAACGGATACCTTTTTTTTACTGTTTGAGTATGTAAGAACCTGTTTAAAATCTTCGTAATAGGAGAGAAATGAAGGAAAGGACAATCATTTGCAAGCTG